>NZ_JBPQTX010000143.1:0-16935 GCF_051386555.1 Streptomyces sp. URMC 126 | reverse complement strand
GGACCGGGGTGTGGGGGCGGGGTTGAGCCTCTCCGTTGTTCCGTCGGGCGCCGGGTCGGTGATGCCGAGCTCGAACGCCCGCCGCCGGGCCCCGTTGCCTGCCATTCGCCCGCCCGTCCCATCGACGCGACGTGCGGGGTGCGGCGTGTGAGTTGGGCGCTGCGCAACCCGGAGGTCGGAGGGCGCGACGGTGAGCGCCACGCGCTGCGTGGGTGGCGTAGCGCAGGCGTTGGGCAGACGTTCGGCCTGTGGGTGAGACCCGGCAGCTGTGGCATGAAAGACCCACGCGCAGCAAGGGGTTGTACACGACACGAGTGACAAGAGCGGTAAGAGCAACACCAGGGACATAGGCGCCCTGAGACGCGCGTTTCGGTGTCTGCGACATGCGCGGCGTGAAAGCCCTGAGGGCCGTGGGAGCCGTGGGAAGCATGGGAGTTTCGGGCCATGCAGCGCGTGCGCCGGTGAACCGAGGGCCCCATCCCGCTCGTCCGTCCTTCCGTGGCAAGGTGTTCCGGGCATCGCAAGGGGGCCGCCCGGAGGAGGGGGAACCGTGATCGTCTGGTTGAACGGCGCTTTCAGTGCGGGCAAGACCAGCACCGCGAGGGAACTGACCGGGCTCGTGCCGGAAAGCCATCTCTACGACCCCGAGATCGTCGGCGGGGGGCTGCGTCATCTCCTGCCGCCGGGTCGGGTGGCGGAAGTCGACGACTTCCAGGACCTGCCGATCTGGCGGCGCCTGGTCGCCGACACCGCGGCGGCGCTGCTGGCGGAGGTGGGCGGGATGCTCGTCGTCCCCATGACACTGCTGAGGCAGGAGTACCGGGACGAGATATTCGGGACGCTCGCCGCCCGACGCATCCCCGTGCGGCACATCCTGCTGGATTGCGATGAAACGATACTGCGCAAGCGGATCGACGGCCGGGTGGAAGACCCCGGCGACCCGGTCCGCAGCGAGTCCGTCCGGCAGTGGGCCCGGGACCACGTCGACGCCTACCAGGAGGCGCTGACCTGGCTGCGCGACGACGCGTTCGTCGTGGACACCGGACGGCTCACCCCGCGCGAGGCGGCCGAACGGGTCGCCCAGGCCGTCCGCGACGGCTCCGCCGGACCGTGCCAGATCGTCGAGACGCCCGAGCCGAAGGCCGAGACCCTGGCCGCCGGGGTGCTCCTCTTCGACGAACACGACCGGGTGCTCCTCGTCGACCCCACCTACAAGCCCGGGTGGGAGTTCCCCGGCGGCATAGTCGAACCGGGCGAGGCGCCGGCGCGGGCCGGCATGCGCGAGGTGGCGGAGGAGATCGGCATCGAACTGCCGGATGTGCCGAAACTCTTGGTCGTGGACTGGGAACCGCCCCGGCCGCCCGGTTTCGGCGGCCTCCGCTTCCTCTTCGACGGCGGCCGGCTGACCGAGGCCGAGGCCCGCCGCCTGCTGCTCCCGGGTGCCGAACTGCGCGGCTGGCGTTTCGTCACCGAGACCGAGGCGAGCACCCTCCTGCCGCCCGTCCGCTTCAACCGCTTCCACTGGGCCCTGCGGGCCCGCGAGCGCGGCTGCCCGCTCAACTTGGAGGCGGGCGTGCCGGTGGGGTGTGCATCCTGACGGCTCGTGGGAACGGGCGGTGCGCGACGGCGGCTCCGCGTGCCGCACGTACCCCTCTCCGCCGGGGTGGTTGACGTACCAGGCCGTTCTCCTACTCCGTTCGTCTATTCCGTCCGTCCCGGCCGGCCGCCGATGTGCCGGTGGAACTGCCGCTGCGGCCGGGCGATCCGGATGAACGCCGCCGCTCTGGGCGGGCGTGGCGCGGCCGAGGAGAATCCGGACCGGGGGACGAGCGCTCACGCGTCAGCCCACGCGGGCCCGAGAAAGCCTTCCGCGAGGTGGTCCAAGAACCCAGTCCGGGGTTCGGCGGGCAGGTGCCATGCGGTAATGCGGTGCGTCCGAAGCGGTGTGCGCGAATTCGCCACCTTGGCGGTCGCGCACACCGAGCCTCCGCCGATGTGACGTCATGGGTCGACGTGCTGGTGTGACCGGTGCTCAGGGTGCCCACGGTGGTTGTCGATAGATCGTCCGTCAGCGGTTGGTCGCCGGATTCCCGGTGCTCGAATCGGGGGCGGACGTGCGCTTCCGATCAGTGCCAGGCGTGATTCCGATGCCGTGGTGTCCGGCCACGCAGCCCCCGCGAAAACCCGTTGGCGGAACCACGGCGGCCACTGCTACCTTTCCGGTTGCCGTGCAAGAGAGCGAGGAGGTGGTACCCGTGAACGTATCGACATGGGTGCTCCCTTCTGGGGTCACGGTCGGGCGTTAGGTCGTCCGGGAGCGCCGTTCAATGGTGTTTCCGAAAGGCACGACCATGCAATTCACTTCTGAAGAGCGTCTCGACGACGGCGTCCTCGAGCGCGAATTCACCCTCGGCGAGATCCCCGGCATCCTGTGGACGCCCGCACCCGCGCCCACATCCGCACCCACATCCGGGCCCGCGCCCGCACCGGCTCCGCTGATCCTGCTCGGCCCTCCTCCTCTCGGGCTGCGCAGGGCGTACCCCCGCCTTCTGGCCCGAGCCCGGCGCTCCGCGGCGGACGGCTTCGCCACGGCCACCATCGAGCTCCCCGGACGCGGCGACCGACCCCGTTGGCCCGCCGCCGAGCAGGCCCTCGCCGACCTGCGCCGGGCCATGGAGGCCGGGGAGCCGGTCGGCGACGAGATCATCGACGCCCTCATCCTCCCCTTGGTCGACAAGGCGGTCCCGGAATGGCAGGCCGCCCTGGACGCCCTCCTGTCTCTGCCCGAGATCGGCGGCCCGGTCGGGTACTCAGGGGGAGTGATCTCCATCGGGACCCGGCTGGCGGTGGTCGAGCCGCGCATCTCGGCCGCTGTCCTGTTCGCCGGGAGTTTCGTCCCTCGCGCCATGTTCGAGGAGGCCCGCCAGGTCACCATTCCCCTGCACGTTCTGCTGCAGTGGGACGACGAAGGGAACGACCGGCAGGCGGCCCTGGACCTGTTCGACGCCTTCGGCTCCAAGGAGAAGACGCTGCACGCCAATATGGGCGGGCACACCGGCGTCCCGCAGTTCGCGGGTGACGCCGCGGCCCGGTTCTTCATCCGACACCTGAAGTGACGCCAGGCCGTCAGGCCACCGGCGGACAGTAGCCGTGTCGGCCAGGACATTTGCTCATCCGGAGGCAGGTCCCAGCCCTGCTCGGTCCTCTACGCCACGGGCCCCTGCCGGAACGCTCGGCAGGGGCCCGTGCCACGAAGCCATGAATCGCTCCACGTCTGCGGAGCGTCGAGTGCTGTCCTCCGTGAGGAGTACGGCGTAGTCGGGGCCTTCGCCTCAGGATCCGAGAAGGGCCAGCGCCGTGGGCGTTGCCGTGTGCAGGGCGGTGTTGCGGTGACGGGCCGTTGTGACAAGTCCGGTCGACCGGAGCACGGACGTGTGTTCGCTGGCGCTCGCGGCGGAGATACCGACTCGGCGGGCGATCTCGGTTGTGGTGCAGCCTGTTCTGTCGGCGATCGTCAGCAGTACGGCGGCGCGGGTGTGGCCCAGTAACGCACCCAAGGCGGCCGCCGAGGCGCCCGTCGACGCCCCGTCCGGCCTGGCGCCGGCGGCCTCGCGGTGCGCCGGATACGTGAGGAACGGTTGCGGCTCGGCATGGGGATCGAGCAGCGGAAGTCGGTGACCGTACCACGACGGGATCAGCAGCAGCCCGCGCCCGTCGAGATGGAGATCGATGCGGCGGCTGATGGTCCCGGTGACTTCCAGGACCGGTGGTTTCCAGGTGATGTGGCCCGGTTGCAGCCCCGCCAGTACTCGTTCCATGCCACCGGAGGCGAAGTCCCGTGTCCGCAGCGCCCGGTCGGCCTCCAGGCGGGCCCGGATCCGGGGCCAGTAGGGTGCGAGGGCGTGCTCGTAGACGTGCTGAAGACCATCGAACAGCTGCCTCCGCAGCCGGATGTCGTCGTGAAGGTGTTCGGCCCAGCGCGGTGGTCTCTGCCGCTCCGCGATGAACGCCATCTGCTCGTCCATCACCTTCCCCGGCGTCGCGCGTGCCAGCTCCAGCGCCTCCCGCGCGTCGCCCGAGGCGCAGAAGGGGTGCAGGAACCTTGGCGCCCACCCGCGCGGTGGATTGAGCTCCAGCACCATGCCGGCCCGGCTCGCGTCCAGCCGGCCGCCCACCTCACGCTGCCATGTCCTCATGACCGGCCCGCCGCACGTCTCCTGGAGCATCCGCGCCGCGATCGTCACCTCAAGTAGCGGATGCGGGGTGTCGGCTATGCGCGTGCGCGCCAAGTCCTGTGCGGTGAAGTGAATCCGGTGCTTGATCATCCTGCGTCCGCCTCCCCGTGGCGCGCGTACAGCCGGTACGGGCGAACCTTACGAATGGCTGCTGTTTCGGCTGAGACCGAAACAGGACGACGTGAACGACCGGGCACCTGCAAGCTGACCCAGCACGGAGGACACACGGGCACCGCCCGCATCGGCGGCGGTGTGTCGCCGCGATCCGAGAACGAAGGGGGTAGAACCACCATGACCCGTATGCGCAAGCTCGCCTTGGCCGCAGCCGCGGTGGGAGCAGTCGGTCTGCCGATGACCACGGCCACGACGGCGCGGGCGGACGTTCCTTCCGTGGAGGTCGCCGTCTCCACGTACTACTCGGACTGGGTCCGTATCTGTGGCTGGAATCAGTACGACAACAAGGTCTGCTACAACCACCTGGACACACCCGGGTCCGGCTACACCAAGCTGAGCAAGTGGTGGTGGCAGAAGGACAGCACCGTCACGATCACCGGCACCAACAGCAACACCGGCACGGTGCGCACGATGTCCTGTTACATCCCCAAGAGCACCGGCAACCCGTACTACTGCGACGGCCGGAGCGGCAAGAAGCTGTAACGCTCTCAAGAACCTCGCTCCGGCGGAGCACCCGTCATGGGCGACGACGGGTGCTCACCCTCGGCCGGCCGCTGCGGCGGCCGGCCGAGCAGGTCCGTGGCCGGGCGCCGGCCACCCACGCACTCGGGCGATCATGCGGCACCGCCCCACCACGCCGCCCCATCACGCCGCATCACGGGCGGCGAAGGCGGCGTTGACCAGCCGCACCAACGAGCCGACGTCGATATCGCGGAGGCCCGGCCCGGGGGAGCGCTTCAGTGCGAGCGCGGACGCTCGCTCCGGTAGGACCGGACCGCGGCCCAGCTTTTCGGTGAACCGCGATACAGCTGTCTCGCGTCTCGCGTTACCTACTGGTTTCCGGCTTGCTCGGGGTGGTCAGCTGACCGGCCGGCTGTAGCGCGCCACGAAGCCGCGTTCCGCCTCGGAGAGACGGCGGGGTCGGCCGGTGGTGAGGTTGTAGGCGACGATCGTGGTCGTCGCCTCGGCATACAGGTGATCATCGTCGCGCATCTCATAGGCGAGTTCGAAGGTGGCCGCGGTGCTCTCCGTGACCCAGACGTGTACGTCGACGGGCTCGTCCCGGTAGTCCAGGGGCACTCGGTAGTCCACAACGACGCGGGCGAGGACGAACGCGTTCCGGCGACGGCCCTCCTCATCAGTGGCCGGCACCTCCCGGAACATCCTCGTGCGCGCCTCCTCCATGAACCGGAGGAAGAGAGCGTTGTTGACGTGGCCGTTGGCATCGGCGTCAGCCCACCTCAGCGGGCAGGAGTAGGTGTACCTATTCACAGGGGCTCGTTTCCCGAAGGTTCGAACAGCGGCAGGAAAGCGATCACGCTGACTCTGAGCCTGACCTGATGCCGAACAGCACCAGGCCACGCCTCGGGCCGAACCCGTCGGCCTCGTTTTGGAGTTCGGGTACGGCGTCGTGCCCGCCCAACTCACCATGTATCCCGCTCAGCATGCGCTGCTCCTCGTCGAATTCGGCGGAGAGCAGCCCAATTCGGGATTCGGCGGCTTCGGGGGAAGCCGGCAGTGCGATCCGGGTCAGCTGCCCCTTTCCTGTTTGACGCGATGAATGAACGTTTCCATGGGTCTCACCCGGCCGGGCGGGGCGGGGGCCCGCCCCCCCATGAGGGTCCCGATCGCGGGCCAGGCGGGGGTGGGACAACCGTCCCCGCACACGGGCGGCGAGATCGCGCACGCACCGTCCAGCCTGGCACCGCTTCCGGCTCCACGCGGACGGTGTCAGACCGCGCAGGGCGGCCGCCGGCGCGGCGCCTTCGGGCGCGGACAACGAACGGGCGCCGATCGGGGTGCCGAGTCAGGCAGGGCTCTGCACCGCACAGGGTGGGAACCCCACGTTCCGCAGCGTGGTGATTCGGCTGCCTTCTGGCCACCACACAACGGAATCCCGGGGTTCCTGTGTCACGGGCCGGACTCCGTTCTCGGTCTTGACTCTGGCTTGATCTCGACCCGGACCGACCAGGACCCGATCCGACCACCACCCCCAGGCCGAGGCCAGGGTCCCGGGCCCCGGCCCTGGCCCCCAGCCCCTCAGTGTTCGAGCACGGTGAGGTCCAGTGCGGCAAGCCGTTCCCGGTCGGTGAGGATGTCGAGGGCGACGATCCGGTCCTCCACGACGGTGAAGGCCATGACGGAGAACGGCGCCCCGCGCAGCATGGCGATGACCCCGGCCGCACCGTTGACGAGCGCCGGCCTCGCCGCTTCCGCCACGCGGGCGAACCGCGACGCCCGCCGCGCGACGGCCTCCGCGCCCCGCACGACGCTGAACGCACGCGAGGGACCGCTGTCGGACCGCGCCACCACGTCCGGGTCCAGCAGGTTCACGAGCGCCTCGAGGTCGCCGCCGCGCGCTGCGGCGAGGAAGGCGTCGACGACCCGCCGCTGCCGGCTGATGTCCGGGTCCGGTGCGGGGGCCGCACCCTGCACCCGCCGGCGGGCGCGGCTGGCGAGCTGCCGGGCGGCGGCCGGGGTGCGGCCGACGACCGGGCCGATCTCGTCGAAGGGCACGGCGAACATGTCGTGCAGGACGAAGGCGAGCCGCTCCGCCGGAGCCAGCGACTCAAGCACCACCAGCAACGCCAGCCCCAGCGAGTCCGCCAGCAGCGCTTCCTGCTCCGGATCGACGCCGTCCACCCCGCTGACGACCGGGTCGGGCAGGCGTAGCCGCTCCTCCATCGGTTCCTCGCGCCGAGCGGTACGGCTGCGCAGCATGTCGAGACAGACCCGTCCGACGACGGTCGTCAGCCACCCGCCGAGGTTCCCGACCTCACCGGCGTCCACCCGGCTCAGCCGCAGCCACGCTTCCTGCACCGCGTCGTCGGCCTCGGCGAGTGACCCCAGCATTCGGTAGGCGACTGCCCTCAGGTGCGACCTGTGCTCCTCGAAGCGTCGTGCCAGGAACTCGGTGTCGTTCGCGCTGTCCATTCCTCGCCGTTCTGTTCATGACGTGCCGCACGCTTACGCTCCGCGCATCGCCTGGTTGCCCGTTCGGAACACTGACGTATGGGACGGCCTGGGTGTGACAGCGGTGGAGTGAACGTGTGCATGATCATATGCGCCCGGCCACACCGAGACCGCCGACCGACTCCGTACCGGAAACCGGCCCTGCGGGTCGTCTGCGGGTCATCCGTCCGCAAGGCAGCTTCCCGTCCGCCTCCACGGGCAGCGGCTTCGCCGCCGCTTAGCGCCCGGGGACCGGGGGCCCTGGCACCTTGGGCCCCGAGGAGCAGGAGCACTCCTTCTTCGGTCTTCTTTCTCTTCCTTCGGTCTCTTCGGCGACGCCCCGCTGGGCCTGCTCCCGGAGGACGACCCGGGCGAGGCGGAGTCCGACGATGCCGGGGCCTTCGACGAGGGCCAGGAGTGCTTACGAGTAAGGGCATGCGGAGGCCCGGCCCGGTCGCCTTCACCGACGTCAAGGACATCCGGATGAGCGATGCTGCGTGTCCGACCTACGCCGTCCGACGCCGAGCCGTACGAGCCGTGCGGCCATACATAACTAGGTGACGTGAGAGTCGTAAGAGGGCGGGAGTACCCCACGATATCGTCACGGGGAGGGGCGGGCCGGGTGCGCTGACATTCCCGCTGTATGAGTGAGGCGTTGTATGAACGAGACAGGACGTGACCGGCAGATCCGCCTCGTCCGCGCAAGTGGGCTCACGCTGTTGCCCCATCCGCGGCCGCCGGTGGCCGGCTTGCCGGCACCTTGGGAGGTGTGGGCAGCCGTCGTCAGTGTCACCGCCGAGCCGAAGGCAAAGGTCGCTCATGGCGCGACGGACGCCCTCCGCGAGGTCGACCGTCAGTGGTACCGGTGTGCGTCGGCCGCGTCGGTCTTCACGGCCAAGGGCGCGTTCCTCGTTCATGTGGCCGGCACAGGCAGCCTGGACGTCGGGTGGACACCGGTGAGGTGGAGCGAGGGAGCCGGGCCGACGGCGCACCTTCAGTACGACGGTGATCCGGAATTCGTCGCTCTTTCCGAGGACGGCCGTCACGCCTGCGCGGTGACCACCGAGGAATACGACTACTGGGTCGTCGATCACCACTTCGCTTAGTGGTCGGCTCCGGAAGTTCTTCGGGGGTGATCATGTTGTCAGCGCGAGGGAGGGTTGTTCTGGGTGATCGGCGGTGTGCCGGTTGAGCCTGGCCGGCAGATCGTCCGGGTCGGAGGTGGTGGACTTCCACTGGAATGGCTGTGCCGAGGCGCTGTAGTGGCTCTTGAGTTCCGGAGCCGGTCCCTGACTTGGGCCAGGTCGGTGAAGCTGTTGGGCGTGACGGCTTTGCGCCGGACGACGGAGAAGTAGATCTCCACTTGGTTCAGCCAGGAGGCGTGGACGGGCGTGTGGACCATGACGGCGTTCGGGAACATCGCGGCCGACCGGGCGGTGACCTTCTGTGCACGGTGGGAGGAGCCGTTGTCGGTGATCCAGAACATGCGTTCCGCACGGGCATAGGGCTCGCAACCGGCGTAGGGCTCGCGGGTCATGACCTGCTCGACGGGGTTCGTGAACGGCGCGATGCCGGTGGTTGCCTAGCAGCGGCCGAATACCTTCGCCCGATGGACGCCGTAGGCGGAGACGTAGGAGGCGGAGACGTAGGCCACGGCCCCGCCGCGCCGGTGGATGTGGTTGCCCCGCATCGCTCTGGCCTGGCCAGGGACGAGAGTGGGGTGGCAGCGGCAGCGGGCCTGGACCGAGGTCTTCTCGTCGGTGCTGATGACGTGTTCGTCGTCGCCCAGCGCGATGCTCTCGAAGGTGCGGGCATACAGATCAAGGACGTGCTGGGTCTTGGGGCGGAAGCGCGGGCCGGTGATGAAGATCCAGGACTGGTGCTGCCACGGCTTGGGGGTGTCTTGGGCCGGTCAGCGGCGCACGGTGGTGGTCGAGAGGGGGGCGCGAGCCCCGGGCGACGGTCTCCCGGGCCGGTTCCGGGCACGACCAGCGCGTCGGCGACATTCCGCTCTCGGCGGGGAGCCGGCAGGCCAGTGCTTTGGTCTCGGTGGCCTGCATCGGGGCGAACGAGGCCGGGCCGCCGCAGCGTTCGCGGGCTCGACGCCGGCAGTCCCGCCTGGCGAACCGGCCCCGTCGGCGGCGCACGATGTCGATGCGCAGCCCGGTCTCCCGCGCAATACGCGCGTTGGAGCGTCCGCGCGCGGCTTGCAGGACGACGACCAAGGCGCGCATCCGTAGCCGGTGTTCGAGCCGGTGGCCGTAGGGGATCTCTTCAACCGCGCACGCTCGGCGCCGCTCGGGGATATGGGACAGACCGAGGCAACGTGCATGGCGGACCGGTCACCAAGTGGCTGAGGATCAGGCCTAGTCTGCCCCGCCCGCCGCCCGGCGGGCCCACCACATCCCTGCGGGCACCGGTCAGGCAGGATGACCGCTGTGCCCGTTGCCGCGGCCTCCACCCGCAGATTCGAAGCAGCGGTGTCATGAATGAGGGCCGGGGCCACTGCGGGCGAGACGACAGGAGACATGATGCAGCGCATCGGGATCATCGGCGTGGGCGAAATCGCCCGCGCGATCGTGGACGGCCTGTGTGACGGCATCGAGGAGCCGCCCGAGATCTACCTCTCGCCACGAGGCGCCCGTACCGCCGCCGATCTGTCCCAGCGGTATCCGAACGTGCGGGTATGCAACGACAACCAGGACGTGGTGAACCACTGCGCGTTGGTGATCCTCGCCGTCCGCCCCCAGGACCGCGACGAGGCCCTCGCCGGGCTCCAGGTCGGCGGCGACCAGGTCGTGGTCAGCGTCATGACCGGCGTTGCCATCAGTGAGCTGCGCCGAACTCTCGGCGCCGGCGCCCCCGTGGTGCGCGCCATCCCGCTGCCCGCCGCGCGCGAGCGCCAGTCCGTCACCGTGACCTGCCCCTCCCACCCGGCCGTGGATGACCTCTTCGGCCGCCTCGGCGGGACGCTCCCCGTCGCGGACGAAGCGACCCTCAACGCTTACCAAGCCCTGACGGCCACACTGACCACCCACTACTGGTACCTCGCCACACTCACCGCCTGGGCAGCCCGCCATGGCATTCCCGCCGAGGACGCGGACCGCTACGTTCGCGGCCTCTTCCAGGGCGTCGGGCGCGCCTTGAGCGACGAGACCCGCTCCCTGCAGCAGCTCGCGGCCGACCATGAGACACCGAAAGGAGCCAACGAACGCATCCGCACCACGTGGTTCGACACCACCAACTCCGACGCTCTGCAGAAGGCACTTGACGCGCTTCTTTCCGACCTCAAGTAGTCAAGCGGGATGTGGCCGTGCAGCTTGTTCTAGTGGAGGTCGTAGGCAGCGAACAAGTGCCTGTCCCCGTCCCGTCCCGGGGCGGGTGTGGGTGCCCGCCTGCGGGGCCTGGGCCGGTGGCCGGGATCTTTATGCGGCCTTCCGCGCTGGGCCCACTGCCGGCCGGGATGGGTCCGGAGGATGAGCGGGCGGAACTCGTCCAGGCAGAAAGCCACCTTCGGTTCTCCGTCCTCGGGTATGACCTCGTCGTCGGCGATCGCGTGGAGGTGCTCGACGCGGGCTTTCCCGGCCGCATAGTCGGGATCGCGGGAGGTCCTCCGGGTCTTCATGCGTCGAAACGACACGCCCCCTTGCGGAGCAGGACCCGAAGGCCCTCGTGGCTGATGTCGTCGAACACCCCCTCGGCAACCGGAGAGTCGGCCGGCTTGGCCGGGCTGGACTTGGCGGTCTTCTTTATTTCACGTCGCCCGGACAAGGCGAATGTCCTTGGCCGACCGCCCCTGTACATCGGGTAATAGAGGGAGCGGCCGAAGCCGTCGGCATTGAAGTCGTGAATCACCCTCCCGGACCCGATCCACTCTGGTGAACGTCACCTCGGCGATCTTCGCCACGTCCATGCCTGGGCGGACGGCAGCACCATCGGCGCCCGCCGCCACGCCACCACCGACCCGCTGCTCCGGGGGTGATCCGCAGCAACTGCTGCCCCTCGTCGTCATCGATCTCGCGGACGCGTACTCGCTCAGCCACCAGCACAGCTGTCTGCCGCGCGCTGCCGGCGAGTGTTCATTGCGTCGGCGTGCCGATGCGCAGCCGGTTGCCGTCAGGGTCGCGCAGCTCGATCTCACGCGCCCACGGAGCGTCATTCGCTCGCACGCCGAATTCCGAAGCGATGGTCTCGACGTCAAGAACGCGGAGGTAGACAAGCGTGTCGGGGCGAGCATCTCCCTTGTGCTCCGACAAGAACAACCGCACCCCGCCCCGGGCGACCTCGACGAACGCGGGAAGTCCCGGTTCAAAACGGTGTTCCCACTGCTTGGTGAAACCCAGCCGCTCGTACCACCTGACCGCCGCCGCGGCGTCCTCGACGCGGAGGATGGGAATGACTTCCTCGTCCATGAGGCCATCGTCGCAGACCGTCAAAGGCAAACGTTGTCTGATGTGACACTAGGGCGTGTCTGACAAATGATCACCTGGTTGCTTCGCGAAGCCAGAGGATCAGCGAGGCCAGAACGACTCCGGCCCGGTAACGGGTGGCGAGTTTGTCGAACCTGGTCGCGATCGCACGGAACTGCTTGAGGCGGGCGAAGCATCGTTCGACCACGTTGCGATCGCGGTAGATCTCCTTATCGAAGGCGGGTGGGCGGCCGCCGCGGGTTCCACGTCGCAGGCGGTTGGCCACCTGGTCGCGGCGTTCGGGGATCGTGGCAACGATGCCCCGGCGCCGCAGCAGGTGGCGTATCGCCCGGCTGGAATATGCCTTGTCGCCCAGCACCCGCGTCGGTGTCGTGCGAGGTCGGCCCGTAACGGCGCGCGGGATGCGGATGCTGTCGAGGGCCTGGCCGAAGGCGGTGGCGTCGTTGACGTTGCCGGGTGTGAGGGTGATGGACAGTGGGAGGCCGCGGCCGTCGACGGCGAGATGAACTTTGGTGGTCAGCCCGCCCCGGGATCGGCCGAGGGCCTGGCGCGCCTGCGAGTGGCCCGGATCTTCCGGTTCGTCCCCGCACGCGGCCCCTTTTTACGGGCGCCGGCCGCGTGCTGGTGAGCTCGGTTGATCGTGGAGTCGACAGCGACGGTCCACTCCACCCGGCCCATTGCGTCGTCGCGGACCTGGACGTGTTCCAGTAGCTTCGCCCAGGTCCCGTCCGCTTCCCAGCGGGCGAACCGCTCGTAGACGGTCTGCCAGGGGCCGTACCGCTCGGGCAGATCGCGCCACGGAGCCCCGGTCCGCAGCCGCCACAGCACCTCGTTGACCACCTGCCGGTGATCACGCCACGGACGACCGTGTCCGCCCACCCGCGGCAACAAGGGCTCTATTCGCTCCCACGCCGCATCCGTCAGCTCACCTCGACCTGCCACAAGATCAATGATCAGACCGGCTATAGAGTCCCGCCTGTGGCGAATCATCAAGACGAGACCAGGGCGGCCTACGACGGAGTCGTCGAGCTGTACGCATCACTGTTCGCGGACCGGCTGGAGACACAACCGTTTGCCCGGGCCATGATCGGCACCTTCGCCGAACTGGTTCGCGCGACAGGCAACCTGCAGACAGCGGACGTCGGGTGCGGGCCCGGACATCTGACGGCCATGCTGCACGAACTGGGCCTGGACGCCTTCGGACTCGACCTCTCCCCTGGCATGGTCGATCACGCCCGGCGGGCCCATCCGGCACTGCGCTTCCAGGAGGCGCGGATGGAGTCCCTACCGATCGAAGACGGCGCACTCGGCGGCATACTGGCCCACTACTCGATGATCCACACGCCTCCGGGAGAACTCCCGAAGCTGCTCGCCGAGCAGGGACGCGTCCTGGCTCCGGGTGGCCTGCTTCTGGTCTCCTTCTTCGGGACCGACGGACCGGAGCCGGTCCAGTTCGACCACAAGGTGACACCTGCCTACAGCTGGCCGGCGGACCGCCTCGCCGAACTGCTTGCCGATGCCGGGCTTGTTCCCTTCGCCCGGCTGCTCCACGATCCGGCCTCTGAACGGGGTTTCCTCGACTCCCACCTGCTGGCCCGCCGTTCGTAGGTCCTGCCCGGCAATGCCCGCCGGGTGGTCGCTCCGGGCTGCCGGCCAGGCGGGCGCTCGCTGATCCGACGGAGATTGTCAGACAGGCCCTAGGGCTAATTCGGCGAGTTGGAACGCGACGGCATCTTCGAGCGGCTCAACGCTCTGCTGTGGCGACGTGTCCGCGAGGGGGGAGCCGCAGCAGAGCGTGAAGACCTGGGCCAACGCCCCAGCCTGCGGTTGCCGGGGGAACTGGACTGCTCCAACCACACCCAGCCGGCTGCCTCGCCCACGATGCGGGCATCAGCGGCCGTAGGACCAGGCCAGGCATGGCACCACTCCCGGCCTGCCGGCCGGCCACCATCAGCCGCGCCACGCCACGGCGCGTAGGTCGCTCGCCGACCGCTCCAGCACGAGAACTGCTGAGGATGCGAGGCAGTTCGCCTCGTCGCGATGGCGGGTCGGCGTCGTCCTTCGAAGGAGGGACCGGACGCGATCCGCGATACACCCCGTGCGGTCAATCGCAGCTTGCTTCGCGGGAGTTCCAGCAGCCACTTCGTCACAAGTAGTGCCACGGGCATGCCGCTGAAGTTGCACGCGATAGTGTCATCTGCGCCGACGCTGAGCCTCGCAAAGCGGTCGCCACTCACCTGGCGTCATACGGTCACACCCACCGCAGGCGACGATTGACGGACCTCCGCTGTCGGCGCTGCGCGCCTGCGCGGCCGAACAGCGAGAGCCTGTTGCCGTAGATGGCGCGTTCTGACCGGCCCGGTTCGCCGGCAGCGTGAGGGGGATCGCAGGGATCGTGAGACCCCAGCCGATGTCAAGACCGGCGTACGCACCCAGTCGGTGCACACTCAGGACATCCTCCGCCGACAAGACCGCGAGGGTCCCACCGCCAGGCTCCCTCAGATGTCAACGCCCAGCAGGGGAACGGAAATACTTGCGTGCCCTCGCCGCAGCACACGGTATCGTCCCGCGCCGGGAGGTGCCGCTGTGTTGACGCTGAGCGAGAGTCTGGCCGCCTTATATACGCGAGAGGCCGACCCGTTGGAGGTCGTAGGGGCTTTTCGGCGGGCGGCGGTTCTTGTGCCGCTTGATGAGGGGGGTGGGTTGTGGACGGCGCGTTTTGAGGGGGTGTGGTGGATTCACGCTTTCTGTGATGAGCCGGGTTTGGCCTGGTTTGTGACGGGGCGGGCTGACGCGTGTGGCGTGGCGGTTCGGCCGGGGGAGGCGGCGGTGGACTACGTCGCCGTTCGGGGGGCTCGTCTTTTGGATGTGGTGATACCGGCGGTCGGGGAGCCGGCGGGAGTTGCCCTGGATGTAGGGAGCGAGGCGCCGTTCTTCCTGCCGCCTGTGGTGGGTGTGGTGCCGGACGCGGTGGCGGTCGGGGGTATCGCCGGAGGGGGAGTGTGAGCGCGATGAGTAGTGGTGGGGCCGATCTGGTGGCGGATCGTGAGGCGTTGGGGCAGATTGCCCAGGGTCTGACGGCTGTCCTCGCGGAGTTGAAGGAGCTGGGGATGGTCGGGGAGTCGGCGGCGGGCCGGGGTTTTTCCGACATCAAGCTGAATGGTATGCAGACGGGCCATGACGGTCTGACCGGCGCACTGAAGTCCTTTTGCGAGCGCTGGGAGTGGGGCGTGCGGTCGTTGGTCCATGACGGGAACGAGTTCGCCCGCAGGGTGGGGTTGGCCGCGGGCAGTTACTACGAGCAGGACCAGTACATCAAGGGCACGCTCAAGGTCGGCGTTGCCGCGTTCGGTGCGGATCCGACGCTCTCCGATGAGCAGGTCGAGAAGATGTCGATGGAGGAGATCGCGGATCACGGGAACTTCGCGCACGTGGATTACAGCAAGAAGTCCTTCGAGAACTCCTTTGACCATTCGGTGCGTACCTCTATGGATGTGGCGCAGGACAGCCTTGCCACCGGCCGCAGGAACATGAAGGTCATGAAGCGCGTCGCCGGTGAGGGTGAGCTGGGATGAGTTTCCTGGGGGACTTGGGCCATGGTCTGAAGAAGCGTGTCGACCAGGTCGGAGAGAAGGCCGAGGGGGTGTGGAACGAGGGTAAGAAGCAGGTCGGCAAGGGCGTCAGGTTCGTCTCCCACGAGGTGGGTGACGGCCTGGACTCGCTGGGCATGCACGGCTTGGCCGACGACGTGGACGATTTCGGTGACAACTTCGCCTCCCGCATGGGCGCCCACGTCAGCGAACAGCAACTCGGCGAGACCGAGGAGGCGAATGAGCTGATTCACGGCAGCCCCGCCAAAATCCGGTCCTCTGCCTCCCACTTGTCCGACTTCGCGGCAGCGTTCGCACGGGTACGGGACGGGATGTCCCGGCTGGACTCCGACCACTGGAAGGGCCAAGGCGCGGACGCTTTCCGGGAGAAGTTCGCGATGCACCCCGCCCAGTGGGGTCACGCGGCGAAAGCGTGCGAGGACGCGGCCAAGGCCCTGACCCGCTACGAGGAGACCGTCACCTGGGCCCAGGGAAAGGCCAAGGAGGCCGTCGCCCTCTACAAGGAAGGAAAACGGGAGCGGAAAGAGGCGCTGGACGCCTACAAGGCGCAGGTTGAGTCCTACGACAAGGCTGCCGAGGAATACAACGCGAAGCTGGACGACGGCAAGGACCCAGGACCCCGCCCGACGCCGCCGGGCGCCTGCCCGAATGCCGGTGCCGAGAAGATGCAGCACGCCCAGGAGCTGCTGACCGGTGCCCGTACCCAGCGCAACAGCGCGGCGGAGGCCGCGGCGACAGCGGTCAACGCGGCCTTGGCCCACGCTCCGCAGAAGCCGGCGTTCACCGATCGCGTGGGCATGAACATCGACGACTTCGAGTCGGCGGCCGCCACCGAACTGACCCATGTCGCGGGAGGTTTCACCAAGGGCGCGGCCGACACGGTGAAGTTCGTCCGCACCGTTTTGCCTGTCGATCCGTACAACGTCACTCACCCGGCGCAGTACCTGGACCACATGACCAACATGGGGGCCGGGATCATGACCCTGGCCAACCATCCCGAACGGATACCCTCGACGCTGCTGGGCACGGGTTGGGGGAAGGACCCCTCGGAGGCCGCGGGGCGGCTGGGCTTCGACGCCCTGACCACGATTGCCAGCGGCGGCACCAGCCTGGGCGGGGTGGCCGCCCGGCGCGTGGCGGTGAACGTGGCCAAGCACGGTGCGGAGGAGGCGGCCGCCCGAGGAGCCAAGAGGCTCGGCAAAGGCGCCGAACGCGAGGCGGGCGCGGCGCGCGGACAGGCGGACGCCGAACCCCACGACCTCAAGAAGGCGGACAAGGACCGCGAGTGCGGCGGTGACCCGATCGACCTGGCCTCGGGATACATGTTCCTGGCCCAGACCGATGTCATCCTGCCCGGCGCGCTCCCGCTGACCTTCACCCGAAGGGTGGGCTCCGGATACCGGTCCGGGCACTGGTTCGGTCCGTCTTGGTCCAGCACGGTCGACCAGCGGCTGGAGATCGACGCCAAGGGCGTGGTGTTCGTCGGCGAGGACGGCATGATCCTCTCCTACCCCCACCCCGCCCCCGGCGTCC
>NZ_JBPQTX010000142.1:0-16962 GCF_051386555.1 Streptomyces sp. URMC 126 | reverse complement strand
GGGCCGGGCCGCGACGCGAGCCGGCCCGCGTCCCGGCCCGTCCGCCGCGGGTTCAGTCCGCGGTCGGAGCGGCCGAGGTGGCACCGGCCTTGGGCGGGGCGGCGGTCTGGGGACCGGCCGGCGCGCCGCCCGTGTCGTTCTCCGACACGTCGCCCCTGCCGCCCTCCGCGCCGTCATCCGCAGGGGCGTTCGCCGCGGCACCGGCCCCCGGGGAAGTGTTCGCGCCGGGAGTCGTCCCGCCGCCCGGAGAACCCTCCGACCCCTTCGCCGCTGCCGCCGCCTGGTCGCGGCGCTCGCGGCGGACCAGGATGACCCAGCCGACCGGCACGAACGCCGAGAACAGCCACCACTGGACGGTGTACGCCATGTGGTTGCCGATGCTGCTGTGGTCGGGGTCGTCGATGGTCTGCGGCTGGCCGTCGGGCGCGGGGGAGATGAGCTCCAGGTAGCCGCCCAGCATCGGGCGGTGCAACTGCTCACCCTGCCGCTGACTGTTGATGATCATGATCATCCGGGGCGGCAGCCCCTTCGTGTCCCGGATACCGCTGCCCGGGTCCTCGTCCGCCCGCAGCCGTCCGACCAGGTCGATCGTGCCCGACGGCGGGGCGGGCACCTTGGGGAACTCGCGCTGGCCGGCGTCGGCCGGCACCCAGCCGCGGTTGACCAGGATCGCCTTGCCGTCCTCCAGCACGAACGGCGTGATGACCATATATCCGGACTTGCCGGAGTTGTCGGTGCGGAGCCGCGCCACCACCTCGCCCTTGACGTCGTACCGCCCGCGGGCGGTGCCCCGGCGCCAGACGTTCTCGCCGGGCACCTCGCGCCCGGGCGCGGTGAGCTCCGTGACGGGCGCGGGCGGACGGGTGAGGCTGCGTTCGATGCGGTTGTTGCGCGCCACCCGTTGCTCATGGCGATGGAGCTGCCAGAAGCCCAATTCGATCATCACCGGGATGAGGACGAGCCCCACGAGTGTGAGGATCACCCACTGCCGGGTCAGCAGGAAGCGGTACACCCAAGTGACGGTACCTGGTGACTCCGCCCGCTCTGTCACGGGGTGGCGGGCCGCCCGGTCACGGCCTGCCCGGCCGCCGGGTGCCGGGCACGCCCGGGCCGCCGTCCGCCGGGACGACGTGCGAGAGCAGCTGGACGAAGGCGGCCTCGTCCACCACGGGCGTCCCGAACTGGCGCGCCTTGACCGACTTGGAAGTGTGGGCGTCCGGATCGTTGGTGACCAGCAGGCTGGTGAGCCGGGACAGGCTCGTCGCCACGTGCAGCCCGGCCTCCGTGGCGCGGTCCTCCAGCAGCTCCCGGTCGATGGAGGTGTCGCCGGAGAACGCCACGCGCATGCCCTGGATGAGCTGTTTGCCCGGTTCGTACCGCCCGGGGTTGGGGTACGGGCAGGCCGGCCGCCGCCGGCTGGGCCGCCAGCTCGCCGGCCCGCCGTGCCGCCGGTCCGGCTGGTAGCCGACCGTCGCCGAGCGGACGGCCGCGGGCCCGTCCGACCACTCCGTCAGCGGCTGGCAGGCCAGCAGCGGCAGCCGCAGCCCCGCCTCGGCCGCCAGGTGCAGACTGGGCCGGAACGCCTCGGCCAGCACCCGCGCGTCGTCGAGCGCGTGGTGCGCCTGCCGCTGGACCACCCCGTAGTGCGCGGCCAGCGACTCCAGCTTGTGGTTGGGCAGCGGCAGCCGCAGCTCCTTGGAGAGCGCGATCGTGCACAGCCGCTGCCGCACCGGCACCTCGGCCCGCGCCCGGGCGTACTCCCGGGCGATCATGGACCAGTCGAAGGCCGCGTTGTGCGCGACCAGCACCCGCCCGTCGAGCCGCCGCGCGAAGTCCTCCGCGACCTCCTCGAACAGCGGCGCGTCCGCGAGGACTTCGGAGGTGAGCCCGTGGATCCACACCGGCCCGGGGTCGCGCCGCGGGTTCACCAGCGTGTACCAGGTGTCCTCCACCCGGCCTCTGGCGTCCAGTTGGTACACGGCGGCCGACACTATGCGGTCGTCCCGGGCGAGACCGGTGGTCTCGACGTCGACGACCGCGTATCCGTCGGGATACGCGGCCGGCCACGTGGCGGGCGATGCGGCTGCGGTGCGGTCTTCGAGCATGGTCCCAGAGCTTACGGGCCCCCACTGACAGCGGGCCCCGGCCCCCGCCCCCGACCGCCCCGGCGGCCGGCCGCCGCTTTGGACCGCCGGCCCGGCCCCGCCTCGCCGAACCCGGGGTAACCTCGATCGGTACCCGACGGTAACAACCCCTAGCGGGACGCCCGTAGGGGTGCTTATGGTGCCGTCATGCCGCACCTTCCGGATGTCGTGTTGTGGTCGGTCCCCGCCTTCGCCGTGCTCACCGCGATCGAAGTGGTGAGCTACCGGATCCATCCGGACGACGAGGCCGAGGGGTACGACGCCAAGGACGCGGCGACCAGCATCGGCATGGGCGTGGGGAGCGTCGTCTTCGACGCGCTCTGGAAGATCCCGATCGTGGCGGTCTACAGCGCGATCTACGAGCTCACGCCGCTGCGGATACCCGTGCTGTGGTGGACGCTGCCCCTGATGCTGCTCGCCCAGGACTTCTTCTACTACTGGTCGCACCGCGGGCACCACGTCGTCAGGGTCCTCTGGGCGTGTCACGTGGTGCACCACTCCAGCCGCAAGTTCAACTTCACCACCGCGCTCCGCCAGCCCTGGACGACCTGGACGGTCTGGCCGTTCTACGTGCCGATGGTCGCCGCCGGCGTCCACCCGGCCGCGGTGGCCTTCTGCTCCGGGGCCAACCTCGTCTACCAGTTCTGGGTGCACACCGAGCGGATCGGCAAGCTGCCCCGGCCGTTCGAGTACGTCCTGAACACCCCGTCGCACCACCGCGTCCACCACGCCTCGCAAGGGGGCTACCTGGACCGCAACTTCGGCGGGATCCTCATCGTCTGGGACCGCCTCTTCGGCTCCTTCGTCGCCGAGGGGGAGCGGCCGGTCTACGGGCTGACGAAGAACATCCACACCTACAACCCGCTCCGCGTCGCCACCCACGAGTACGCCGCCATCGCCCGCGACCTCCGCGCGGCCCGGAGCTGGCGGGAGCGGGCCGGGCGGATCTTCCGCGGCCCGGGCTGGCAGCCGCGCCCGGCCGTGGCCCCACCACGCCGCACCCCGGCCGAAGGGGCCGCCGCGCCGGAGAGCGTCGGATGAGGGCCCCGGCCCTCCGGCGCGCCGTACGGGGAGCCGTGCGCCGGCCCCGGCTCGCCTTCGCCGCCGCGGCGGGCCTCCACCTGGGGGCGCTCGCGACGGGTGGCGCGCCCGTCGCCCGCGCCACCAAGCCGGTCCTGATGCCGCTGCTCGCCGAGTACGTGCTCCGGCGCGGCGGACCCCGGACGCTCGCGCTCGCCCTGCTGTTCGGCTGCGCCGGCGACACCCTGCTCCAGAGCTCCGGCGAACTCCCGTTCCTGCTGGGCATGGGCGCCTTCGCGGCCGGGCACGCCTGCTACCTCGCCCTGTTCGCCCGGCACGGCGACCACGGCTCCCGCCGCCGGCTCGCGGCCGGCCACGCCGTCGCCTGGGCCGGCACCACCGCCCTGCTCCTGCCGGGCCTGCCGGCCCGGCTGCGGCCGGCCGTCGCGCTCTACGGCCTGCTGCTGACGGCCGTGGGCCACCAGGCGACCCGCCTCGGGGTCCGAGGCGCCGCGGGCGGCGCGCTCTTCCTGCTCTCGGACACCCTCATCGCGGCCGGTCTCGCCGGCCGGCCGCAGCCGCCCGTACCCCAGTTCTGGATCATGCTGACCTACCTGGGCGCCCAGTACCTGCTGGCCGACGGGGTCCTGCGGGCCGCCGCCGACGACGGAGAGGGGGCCCGGCACCGGCCGGACCCCCTCCGCGCGTCGGGCGCGCGTCAGTTCTTCACGGCCGCCAGGGCGTCGACGATGCCGTAGCCGTAGTGGCTGTTGATGTTCTTGGTGCCGACGCAGGGCGCGTCCGCGGGGGCGTTCACCGGGCAGCCCGGGTTCTTCGCCTGGGCCTTGAGGATCCACTGGATCTCGGCCGCGTTGGACTTCGGGTGCGTCGCCTTCAGCAGCGCCGCCACACCGGCCACGTGCGGACCGGCCATCGAGGTGCCCTGCAGCCAGGCGTAGTCGCCACCGGGCATGGTGGAGAGGATCCGGCCGTCCTTCGCGGGGGCGTCCGGAACCTGGCGGACGTCGCCGCCGGGGGCCGCGACGTCGATGACGCCCTGGCCGTAGTTGGAGTAGTACGACTTCAGCGAGTTGACGCCGGTCGCGGAGACGGTGACGACACCGGGCAGCTGGGCCGGCACGTCCAGGCAGGTGGACGGGTCGATGTCACGCGGCGCGGGCTTGGTGTCGTTGGGGCTCGACGTGTCCCTGATCTTCTTCGACCCCAGGTCGAAGTTGGAGTTGCCCGCCGACGCCACGTTGACGACGCCCTTGCGGTCGGCGTACGCGGTGGCGCGCCGGACCGCGTCGGCTATCGCCTTCTGGTCCGCGTCGTTGGCGCAGTTGAACATCCACGGGTCGACGTAGTAGCTGTTGTTCGTCACCGCTATGCCGTGGTCGGCGGCGAAGACGAAGGCGCAGACCACGCTCTCCGCGTAGAAGAAGCTGCCGCCCTTGGTGCTCACCTTGATGGCGGAGACCTTGGTGTTCGGGGCCACGCCCGCGACGCCTATGCCGTTGCGGGCCGCGGCTATGGTGCCGGCGACGTGCGTGCCGTGGTAGTCGTTCGCCGGGTCGTACGGGCGCCAGGCGCCGGCCCGGGTGTCCGCCTTGCCGGTGACGCAGCTGGCCGACTGGGCGCGGGAGAAGTTCGGCGCGAGGTCCGGGTGGGTGTCGTCGACGCCGGTGTCGATGACACCGACGGTGACCTTGCGGCTGCCCGGGTTGACCTTCGCGGCCTTGTCCGCCTTGATGGCGGGGAGGTCCCACTGGAGGCTCTCCAGCGGCTCCTTGCCCGGCTTGGCGGTCTTGGCGGCGGCCAGCGCGTTGCCCTTCGACAGCTTCAGCTTCTCGGGCTTGCCGACGTCCGTCGTGGCCGCCGGGGCGATGGGAGCGGTCCGGGTGGCTCCGGCCGACTCCACGCCGGGCACCGCGCGCAGCGCCTTGGCGAAGTCGGGGTTCTTGGAGTGGACGACGATGACGCCGATCTTGTCGTACGACTCCACGATGCTGCCGCCGTTGCGGCCGACGGCCTTCTTCACCTGGTCGAGCGTGGCCCGCTGGGTGCCGGTGTTGACCACGTACGACAGCAGCGGTCCGTCCGTCCGCACCTTGGTCTGCGCGGCCGGCGCGACGGCCGAGGCGGTGCCCGGCAGGAAGCCGAGCGAGGCGGTCAGGGCCAGGCCGACCGGGAAGGCGAGGGCGGCGTGCCGGCGTCTGGGGCGCAGATGAGCCATGGGAACTCCACATCATCCGGGGAGCCGTCCGGGCACCAGGCGTGCCGGACGGGTACATGACGAGTGAAGCTAGCGCCGATCATGGGCGGTGAGCAATGAATTCCCCAAGAAAAAACGGCGCATGCCCGCCGCAAGCCAGGGGAACGGGACAGTCCGTCCACTCTCCCCCCGGGGGCGGACACTTCGCCGTCCGGCCCGCCTCAGTCGCCGCCGCCCCCGCGCAGCGCGTCGATGCTCAGCAGCGGCAGCGGCACCCGCGGCCCGTACCAGCGGCCCGCGGTGGGGAGCGCGGCGGGCCGGGCGGCGGGGACGGCCGCTATGGGGGACGTCAACCTGATGATTCCGAACGGGCGTCGACCGGGGGACTGCGGCTGAGGCGGCGACTCGGTGCTCACACCAGGTCAACGAGGCGGCGCGCGCCGGGTATTGCGCCGACCGGCCGTGCTGCGTCATGCGGTGTCCTCCCCCTGTCGCATACTGCGGTGTCCCTCTACGATGCGTGATCCGAATCACAGTCCATCGCACATCGGTCACCACATCGCACATCGGTCACCGTGCGCACCCCAACCCCACCGTCAGGAGAGGCCGTGGACTCAGAAGAGGTCGCGGAGACCCCACCCACCACAGCACCATCGCGGGGCGCGTCCGCCCATCCCGGCATCCCCGGTCAGCCCGACCGCTTCACCGCCGTCCAGGAGAGCGCCGAGTTCGGGGAGCTGCGCCGGGCGCACCGCTCCTTCGCCTTCCCGCTGACCGTCGCCTTCATCGGCTGGTACCTCGTCTACGTCCTGCTGTCGAACTACGCCGGCGACTTCATGGGCACCACCGTGGCCGGGCACGTCAACGTCGCCCTCGTCCTCGGACTGGCCCAGTTCCTCACCACGTTCCTCATCGCCTGGTGGTACGCGCGGCACGCCGCGGCTCGCATCGACCCCAAGGCGGAAGCCCTCAAGGCCCGTATGGAGGCCGCCGAATGACCGGCGCACCCACCGCCGCCCCGACCGCCGCCCACGTGCTCGCCGCCACCGGCGGCGCCGGGGAACACCGCACTCTGATCATCACTCTGTTCTCGGTCTTCGTCGCCGTCACCCTGGGCATCACCGTCTGGGCCGGCCGGCAGACCAAGGGCACCGACGACTTCTACGCCGGCGGCCGGTCCTTCACCGGCTTCCAGAACGGCCTCGCCATCTCCGGCGACTACATGTCCGCCGCCTCGTTCCTCGGCATCGCCGGCGCCATCGCCCTCTTCGGTTACGACGGGTTCCTCTACTCCATCGGCTTCCTCGTCGCCTGGCTGGTCGCGCTGCTGCTCGTCGCCGAGCCGCTGCGCAACTCCGGCCGCTTCACCATGGCCGACGTCCTCGCCCACCGGCTGAACCAGCGGCCGGTGCGCACCGCCGCGGGCACCTCCACCATCGTCGTGTCGATCTTCTACCTGCTGGCCCAGATGGTCGGCGCGGGCGCCCTCGTCGCCCTGCTGCTGGGCGCGAGCGGCGAGGGGTCGCGGCGCTGGATCATCGCCCTGGTCGGGCTGGTGATGGTGCTGTACGTGACGATCGGCGGGATGAAGGGCACCACCTGGGTGCAGATCGTCAAGGCGGTCCTGCTCATCGCGGGCACCCTGCTGATCACCATCCTGGTGCTCAACAAGTTCCACTGGAACCTCTCCGAGCTGCTCGGCGCCGCGGCCGACAAGAGCGGCAAGGGCAAGGCGTTCCTGGAGCCCGGACTCCAGTACGGCAAGGACGGCACGTCCAAGCTCAACTTCGTCTCGCTGGGCATCGCGCTCGTCCTGGGCACGGCGGGACTGCCGCACATCCTGATCCGCTTCTACACCGTGCCCACCGCCAAGGCCGCCCGGAAGTCGGTGAACTGGGCCATCGGCATCATCGGCGCGTTCTACCTGATGACCATCGCGCTGGGCTTCGGCGCCGCCGCCCTGGTCGGCTCCAAGGCGATCATCGCCTCGAACGAGTCCGGCAACACCGCCGCGCCGCTGCTCGCCGAGGAGGTCGGCGGAGGCGCCGGCTCCACCGGGGGCGCCATCCTGCTCGCGGTGATCTCGGCCGTCGCCTTCGCCACCATCCTCGCGGTGGTCGCGGGGCTCACCCTCGCCTCCTCCGCCTCGTTCGCCCACGACCTGTGGGCCAACGTGATCCGCAAGGGGCGGACGAGCGAGAAGGAGGAGCTCCTCACGGCCAAGGTCGCGGCCGTGGTGATCGGCGGGATCTCCATCGCGCTGGGCATCTTCGCCCACCGGCTGAACGCCGCCGCCCTGGTCGCCCTCGCCTTCGCCGTCGCCGCCTCGGCCAACCTGCCGACGGTCCTCTACAGCCTGTTCTGGAAGCGCTTCACCACCCAGGGCGCCCTGTGGTCGATCTACGGCGGACTGATCAGCTCCGTCACCCTGGTGATCTTCTCGCCGGTCGTCTCCGGCAACGAGAAGGCCCTCTTCCCCGGCATGAGCTTCGACTGGTTCCCGCTCGGCAACCCCGGCCTGGTCTCCATCCCGCTGGGCTTCCTGCTCGGCTGGCTGGGCTCGCTGCTCTCCCGCGAGGCCGCCGACCCGAAGAAGTACGCCGAGCTGGAGGTCCGCTCGCTCACCGGCTACGGCGCGCACTGACCCGTACGCCCCCTGAGCACCGGCGGTCCCACGGAACTGTCGGCGCTCAGGGGGCATCGCGTACGCTGCGGGCATCGGCACCACAGGCGATCACCGGCGACGACCGGCAACGATCGGAAACGACCGGGTTCAAACGGGTGCGAACGGGATCAATGGGAGGGGCAGCGCCGTGCTCATCGACACCTACGGCCGCGTCGCCACCGACCTGCGCGTCTCCCTCACCGACCGGTGCAACCTCCGCTGCACCTACTGCATGCCGGAAGAGGGCCTCGCCTGGCTCGCCAAGCCCGAGCTGCTCACCGACGACGAAACGGTCCGCCTGGTGCGGATCGCCGTCACCCTGCTCGGCGTCACCGAAGTCCGCTTCACCGGCGGCGAACCGCTGCTCCGCCCCGGCCTGACGGACATCGTCGCGCGGTGCTCCGCCCTCCGGGCCGACGGGGCCCGCCCCCGGCTGTCGCTCACCACCAACGGCATCGGCCTCGCCCGCACCGCCGACGCCCTCAAGGCCGCCGGCCTGGACCGGGTGAACGTCTCCCTCGACACCCTGCGGCCCGACGTCTTCGCCACCCTCACCCGGCGGCGGCGCCACCACGACGTCCTCGACGGCCTCGCCGCGGCCCGCGCCGCCGGCCTCGACCCCGTCAAGGTCAACAGCGTGCTGATGCCCGGGATCAACGAGGATGAGGCCCCGGACCTGCTCGCCTGGGCCGTCGAGAACGGCTACGAACTCCGCTTCATCGAGCAGATGCCGCTGGACGCCCAGCACGGCTGGCGCCGCGAGCGAATGATCACCGCCGGGGACATCCTGACGAGCCTGCGCACCCGCTTCACCCTCACCCCCGAGCCCGGCGCCGAGCGCGGCTCCGCGCCCGCCGAGCGCTGGCTGGTCGACGGCGGCCCGGCCCGGGTCGGCGTCATCGGCTCCGTGACCCGCCCGTTCTGCGCGGCCTGCGACCGCACCCGGCTCACCGCCGACGGGCAGGTGCGCACCTGCCTGTTCGCCACCGAGGAGACGGACCTGCGGGGCGCGCTGCGCGGCGGGGCCGGCGACGAGGAGATCGCCGCGCTGTGGCGGCGGGCGATGCGCGGCAAGAAGGCGGGCTCGGGCCTCGACGACCCGGCGTTCCTCCAGCCGCGCCGCCCGATGTCCGCGATCGGCGGCTGAGGCGGCCTCAGCCCTCCCCGGCCCCGGACTCCCACTCGTCGAACCGCACCACGTCCTTGAGGAAGCCGCGCAGGCCAAGGAAGTCCGACAGGTGCTCGCGGTGCTCGTCGCAGGCCAGCCAGGTCTTGCGGCGCTCGGGGGTGTGCAGCTTGGGGTTGTTCCACGCCAGCACCCACACCGCGGGGGCGCGGCAGCCCTTGGCGGAGCAGATCGGGGCGGTCTCAGGGAAGTTCACGCGTCAACTCTACGTAACCGCGTGGCCCCGGCGTTCCCCCGGCACCCCCGGTCACGTCCTGCCCCGGAAAGCGTCCGGACACGACGACGCCGGGCAGCCACGGGGGAAGCCGCCCGGCGTCGATCATTCGCTCCGACGGGGGATGCGGAGCGCCTACGAAGTATGTCACGGAGAGCCCCGCGAAGGGCACCGAAAGACATGATTGATTTGAGCTTTTCCTGAGCTTGCCCTTATCGGGCACGCACGCCAAGGCTCAGTCCTGAGTGCCCTGTTGACCCCCGCGACCGCTCCCATCAGCGGACTCTTGGGCTCCACCCGCCCCGTGCGGCAACGCGGGCCGCGTCGGCGCGGGGATGAAGGTCCGGGGGAGCGAAGGGGCGTTCTCCCGGCCCGCGTTGGCGATGACGACCGCGACGTACGGCAGCAGCACGCCGAGCACCAGCGTGCCGATCGCCACGTAACGCTCCACGTTCCAGAGCACCACGGTCAGGATCACGGAGAGCGTGCGGATCCCCATCGAGATCACATAACGGCGCTGCCGGCCGCGCACGTCCTCGGCCAGACCCTGGCGGGCTCCGGTGATCCGGAAGGTCTCCGTCTGCCCGCGCTTCCGCATCACATCCACCACCCGATTCGCCTCACTGCCTCCGGTTCGGTCCGTACCTCGCACCGGTGTGTACTCAACGTTACGCCGCGGCCGGCGGCGGGACGAGGGCGGGGCACCTCCGGTTCCGGGGCCGGGAGGGCGCTCGACGTGCCCGGGACGGCGTGCGGAGGGGTTCGACGTGCGCCGGACGGGTGGCGGGCCGACACTGGCGTGAGCACGCTCCGCAGCGTCGCACGAGGAGGCGGCATGAACTGGTTGTGGGCCATCATCGTCGGTCTCGTTCTCGGCCTGATCGCCAAGGCGATCCTGCCGGGCAAACAACAGATCCCCATCTGGCTGACGATCATCTGCGGCATGATCGGCGCCGTCCTGGGCAACTGGGCGGCCACCGGGCTGGGTGTCCACCACACCAGCGGCATCGACTGGATCCGGCACCTGCTCCAGCTGATCGGCGCCGTCATCGTGGTCGCCATCGGAGACCGGCTCTGGGCCGGGGTGCGGGGCAGGCGGGGAGCGCGGACCTAGGGGCCGGGCGGGAGACCGCCGTACGCCACGGATCCGCGCGACGCCGCCGTCCCCCGGGAACGGGTGCGGGCGGACCGGAGAAACCGGCCCGCCCGCACCCGGAAACGGTGAACGCGGCGGCTACAGCCCGCGCAGCTCCGCGATCCGCCGGCCCGTCTTGAGGTAGACGGAGCCCGCCGCCGACAGCCCGGCGCCCGACAGCAGCTCGGGCACCACCTCGGCCAGCGGCCGGATCGCGTCCGCCTCGGCCAGCACGATCGCCTGCTGCCCGCCGTCGGTCTCCACCACCAGCCGCAGACCGTTCTGCTTGGCGACCCGGCGCGCGGCCGAGGCGCTCGGCTGGAAACCCAGCACCTTGCTGAGCACGGCCGTGACCGGCTCGGCGCCGTGCTCGGCCACCTCGACCACCGGCAGGTCGCCGACGTCGGTGAAGCTCTTCTTCGAGAACTGCGCGACGAACCCGGCCCGGGCGGCCATCGCGGCCTCGACCCCGTACAGCGCGGCCACGACCTCACCCGCGAGGACCTTCTTCAGGTCCATCGGGTGCAGCGAACGCTGCTCGATCCGGGCGAGCACCTGCTTGATCTCGGCGTCCGTCCACTCGGTCCACGCCTTCAGGTACGGCTCCATCAGCCGGTCCGGAACCGACATGATCTTGCCGAAGACATCGTCGGCGGTGGCGGTCAGGCCCACGTAGTTGCCCTTGGACTTGGACATCTTCGCGCCCGTGCCGTCGGTGCCCTCGATCAGCGGCATCGTCACCACCAGCTGCGGACGCTGCCCGCGCAGCTCCATCAGCTTGCGGCCCATCTGGAGGTTGAGCAGCTGGTCGGCGCCGCCCAGCTCCACGTCGCAGTCCAGCGCCACCGAGTCCAGGCCCTGCGCGATCGGGTACAGCAGCTCCGACATGGTCAGGCCGGAGCCCGCGGCGAGGCGGTTGCGGAAGTCCTCGCGCTGCAGCAGCTGCGAGACCGGCACCTGGTTGAGCAGGCCCAGCAGCTCCGGGAAGGTGTAGGGGGCCAGCCACTCGCTGTTCTGGACGAAGCGGACCTTCTCGAAGTCGAAGAAGGGACGCACCTGCTCGCGGTAGCCCGCGAGGTTCTTCTCGATGTCGTCGTCGGTCAGCGGCGGGCGCTCGGCCGTCCGGCCCGTCGGGTCGCCGATCTTGGCGGTGAAGTCGCCGATCAGCAGCGTGACGTCGTGGCCCATCCGCTGGAAGCGGTTGAGGACGATCATCGGCACGGTGTGGCCGAGGTGGACGTCGGCCGCCGTCGGGTCGATGCCCAGCTTGATGTGCAGACCCTTGCCGGCGGCCCGGCGCTCGTCGATCCGCTCGGCCAGCTTGTCCGTGCCCGGCAGCACCTCCACCGCACGGCCGGCGATCAGCTCCGCCTGCTCCCGCGCCGAGAGGTCCGACAGGTCCAGATAACGCCGCGCCTTGGTCTCGGTGAGCAGCTGCTCCACGGTCGAGTCGAGGGAGAGGTCCTGCGCGAGGAGCTCACTGGCGCGGGCGACGGATTCGCCGAGGCGTGTCATGGCGTTCCTGTGATCTGTAGCGGACGGTTGTCCCCGGCGCCCGACGGGCACAGGGGGCGGAACAGGTCGGTCGTGCGCCAGTCTATTCGGCCGTGCGCGCGGCGCCCCCGCCCATACCGCCCCCTCCTCGCACCCCCTCCCTCACACCCCCTTGCTCACGGAGCTCATGTGGAAGTCGGGCACGCGCAGCGCCGGCATCGCCGTCCGCGGGCAGTCCTTGATCAGGTCACGCGGCAGGGTGCGCTCGGCGCGGCCCGCCTCCACCGCCCGGGACAGCAGGTCCACCGGCGACTCGTTGAACCGGAAGTTGTTCACCTCGCCGACGGCCTCGCCGTCCCGCACCAGCAGCACGCCGTCCCGGGTCAGCCCGGTGACCAGCAGCGACGCCGGGTCCACCTCGCGGATGTACCAGAGCGAGGTGAGCAGCAGCTCCGGCCCGTCGTGCCCGCTCGCGGCGATCATCTCCTCCAGCGACCGGGAACCGCCCCCCTCCAGGATCAGGTTGTCCGTGTACGGGGCGACGGGCAGGCCCGTCAGCTCGGCGGTGTGCCGGCCGGCGGTCAGCCGCTCCAGCACCCCGTCGCGGATCCAGTCCGTCGCGGCCAGCGGCAGCCCGCTGTCGAAGACCGACAACCGGGTGTCCGAGCCGTCCGTCAGAACGAACGGCGCGCACTCCAGACCGGGGGCGGACGGGTCGCTGCGCAGGGTCAGCGGCAGCCCCGACAGCTTCTCGCCCACCCGCGTCCCCCCGCCCGGGCGCGCGAACACCGTCCGGCCCTCCGCCGCGTCCCGCGCGTCCGCCCGCAGCTGCTGGTAGCAGACCAGGTCCGCCACGGCCGCCGGCGGCAGCAGCGTCGGGTACCGCCCGGCGGGCAGCTCGCTCCGGCCCCGGGCGGCCCAGGACAGCCGCAGGGCCAGCTCCCCGTCCAGCGCGCGCGGGTCGACGTCGGCGAAGTCGTCGGTGGGCCGCGCCAGCCACGCCGAGCCCGGGCCGCGGGTGTCCTTGGCGTTCAGCTCCACCCGGCCCGTCGGCTGGTCGTGCCGCAGCCGCAGCCCGGTGGAGGTGCCCAGGTAGGAGGTGACCGTCATATGCCGGGCGTAGCCGTACAGCTCGCGCCCCTCGGCGCGCGCCCGGGCGAAGGACTCGCCGAGCGCGGGGGCGAACGCGTCGAACACCGCGACGGACGTCTCGGCCGGCGGGTCCCCGAACGCGGGGGAGTGCGGCACGCCCGCCACCAGGGGCCGCGCGTCGTCGGCCGGCCCCGCCCCGCGCGCGGCCTCCTCGGCGGCCCGCACCAGCGGCTCCACGTCGGCGGCCGTCACCGCCGAGCCCGACACCACCCCCGCCGCCGTGCCCTGCCCGCCGCCCACCGTCGCGATCACCGTCACCGCGCGCCCGCGGGCGGTGCCGTTCGTGGTCAGCGCGTTGCGCGCCCAGCGCAGATCGGCCGACGAGCGCTCGGCGACGACCACCGCGCAGCCGTCGGCGCGGGAGAGCGACAGGGCCCGCTCCACGATCTCCTGCGGCCTGCTCCGACGTGCTGTCACGTGTGGGCTCCCCTCGTCGTCCCGGTTCCGTACGCTTCCCCGCCGCGCCTCATCGCCCCGCCTCCCGCACCGTGTTGAGCACGTTCACCCCCTGGAACAGCGCCGACGGGCAGCCGTGCGACACCGCCGCGATCTGCCCCGGCTGCGCCTTCCCGCAGTTGAACGCCCCGCCCAGGACATACGTGCCGGGCCCGCCGACGGCGGTCATCGAGCCCCAGAAGTCCGTGGTGGTCGCCTGGTACGCCACGTCCCGCACCTGCCCCGCGAGCCGCCCGCCTTCGATCCGGTGGAAGCGCTGCCCGGTGAACTGGAAGTTGTACCGCTGCTGATCGATCGACCAGGACCGGTTGCCGACGACGTAGATCCCGCGGTCCACCCCCGCGATCAGTTCCTCGGTGGACGGCCCGTCCGGCGCGGGCCGCAGCGAGACGTTGGCCATCCGCTGCACCGGCATGTGCGACGGGGAGTCCGCGTACGCGCAGCCGTTGGACCGGCCCAGGCCGTGCAGCCGGGCGATCCGGCGGTCGAGCTGGTACCCGACCAGGATCCCGTCCCTGACCAGGTCCCACGACTGGGCGGCCACCCCCTCGTCGTCGTAGCCGACGGTCGCCAGGCCGTACTCGGCCGTCCGGTCGCCGGTGACGTTCATCAGCGGCGAGCCGTAGACCAGCTTCCCCAGCAGGTCCGGGGTGGCGAACGAGGTGCCCGCGTACGCCGCCTCGTAGCCGAGCGCCCGGTCCAGCTCGGTGGCGTGCCCGATGGACTCGTGGATCGTCAGCCACAGGTTGGACGGGTCGATCACCAGGTCGTACGCGCCCGGCCGCACGCTCGGCGCCCGGACCTTCTCGGCCAGCAGCTCGGGCAGCTCGGCCAGCTCCGCGTCCCAGTCCCAGCCGGTGCCCGTCAGGTACTCCCAGCCGCGGGCCGTCGGCGGGGCCAGGGTGCGCATCGACTCCACGCCGCCCGCCGGGTCCACGGCGACCGCCGTGAGCTGGGGGTGCACCCGGACGCGCTGCTGGGTGGTGACCGTGCCGGCCGTGTCCGCGTAGAACTTGTTCTCGTGGACGGCGACCAGGGAGGCGTCGGCGTGCGCCACCCCGTCGGCGGCCAGCAGCCGCGCGCTGAAGTCGGCCAGCAGCGCCGTCCGCTCCCCGGCCGGTACGCCGAAGGGGTCGCGCTCGTACGAGGAGACCCAGGTGCGCTCGGCGTGCACCGGCTCGTCCGCCAGCTCCACCCGCTCGTCCGACCCGGCCGCGGCCGTCACCTTCCCCGCCAGCCGGGCCATGGCCACGGCCTGGCCGGCCACCCGGGCGGCGGCGTCCATCGTCAGCTCCATGCCGGCGGCGAAACCCCAGGCACCGCCGTGCACCACGCGCACCGCGTACCCCAGGTCCGTGGTGTCCGCGGACCCCGCGAGCCGGGCGTCGCGCAGCCGCCAGGAGGCGTTGCGCACCCGTTCCAGGCGGAAGTCGGCGTGCTCGGCGCCCAGCGCGCGGGCGCGGGCGAGGGCGGCGTCGGCGAGCGGGCGCAGGGGCAGGGCGAGGAACGACGCGTCGATGGCGTGCGGCACGGGACCTCCCAGGGGTCGTCGCCGTGCATCATGCCCATCCCGGGCCCGGCTGCCGCAGGAGATTCTGTAGAGATCCAACAGCGACCGGCCACACCGCCTGTCAGTGCCCGATTGTCGCCCCGGCGACCTCTACCGATACGTTCGTGTAGTCCAGCTCCGTCCCTGTACGGATTCGTCAACGGAAGGGTGATCCTTTGAGCCGCTCGGTTCTCGTCACCGGAGGAAACCGGGGCATCGGCCTCGCCATCGCACGCGCGTTCGCCGACGCGGGCGACAAGGTCGCCGTCACCTACCGCTCGGGCGAGCCCCCCGCCGACTTCCTGGCGGTGAAGTGCGACATCACGGACCCGGAGCAGGTCGAGCAGGCGTTCAAGGAGATCGAGGAGAAGCAGGGCGCGGTCGAGGTGCTGGTGGCCAACGCCGGCGTCACCCGCGACCAGCTGCTGCTCCGCATGTCCGAGGAGGACTTCACCTCGGTCGTGGAGACCAACCTCACCGGGACGTTCCGCGTCGTCAAGCGCGCCACCCGGCCCATGCTCCGCGCCCGCAAGGGCCGCGTGGTGCTGATCTCCTCCGTGGTGGGCCTGCTGGGCTCGGCCGGCCAGGCGAACTACGCGGCGTCCAAGGCCGGCCTCGTCGGCTTCGCCCGCTCCGTCGCCCGCGAGCTGGGCTCCCGGAACATCACCGTCAACGTCGTCGCGCCCGGGTTCGTGGACACCGACATGACGCGCGTGCTCAGCGACGAGCAGCGCGCGGGGATCGTGGCCAACGTTCCGCTGGGCCGTTACGCGCAGCCCGAGGAGATCGCCGCCTCGGTCCGCTTCCTCGCCTCCGAAGAGGCCGCATACATCACCGGAGCCGTCATTCCTGTCGACGGCGGATTGGGCATGGGTCACTGAACGCCATGAGTGGAATCCTCGCAGGCAAGCGCATCCTGGTCACGGGTGTCCTCACCGAGCAGTCGATCGCCTTCCAGGCCGCGAAGGTGGCCCAGAACGAGGGCGCCGAGGTCGTCCTGACCGGCTTCGGCCGGCTCTCCCTCGTCGAGCGCATCGCCAAGCGGCTCCCGAAGCCCGCGCCGGTGATCGAGCTGGACGTCAGCAACCAGGAGCACCTCGACGGCCTCGCCGACAAGGTGCGCGAGCACATCGGCGACGACGTGCCCCTCGACGGCATCGTGCACTCGATCGCCTTCGGCCCCCAGGGCGCCTTCAACTTCCTCGACGCGACGTGGGAGGACGTCTCCACGGCCGTCCAGGTCTCGGCGTACTCCTACAAGTCGCTGGCCATGGCCCTGCTGCCGCTGATGCGCCAGGGCTCCGCCATCGTCGGCCTCACCTTCGACGCGCAGATCGCCTGGCCGAAGTACGACTGGATGGGCGTGGCCAAGGCCGCCCTGGAGGGCACCAACCGCTACCTCGCCCGCGACCTGGGCCCCAAGGGCATCCGCTGCAACCTGGTCTCGGCCGGCCCGATCAAGTCGATGGCCGCCAAGTCCATCCCGGGCTTCGAGGAGCTCGCGGACGTCTGGAACCACCGCGCCCCGATCGGCTGGGACCTGGCCGACCCGGAGCCGGCGGGCCGCGGCGTCGTGGGCATGCTGTCCGACTTCTTCCCCCGGACGACGGGCGAGATCGTGCACGTCGACGGCGGCGTGCACATGATGGGCGCCTGACGCGACCGGCGTGTGCGAGGGCCGCGGCGTCGTGGGCATGCTGTCCGACTTCTTCCCCCGGACGACGGGCGAGAT
>NZ_JBPQTX010000141.1:0-17054 GCF_051386555.1 Streptomyces sp. URMC 126 | reverse complement strand
CGGGCGGGGTGGCGTCCGGCGCGCCCGGCATCCCGAAGCGCAGGAACGCCGGATACGGGTGGGAGCCGGCGAGGCTGGCGTTGAGGGTGTCCACCGAGTCGGCGCCGGCGAGGGCGGCGCGCATCCAGGCGACGTTCTCCGGGCGGTCGGAGTCGTGGACGGAGACGGCGGAGACGACGGTCCGCGCGGGCCCGTCGAGGGCGCTGAGCAGCAGCTGGTACTTGGGGTCGTAGAGGGCCAGGTCGGCGAGCGGACCGCTGTTGCAGGCGCTGAGCACGACCTCCACGGCGTCCACCCGGTGCAGCGGCACCAGCTTGTCCTCCGGCTTGTAGCACGGCAGGCCGTACGCGCAGCGCGGGCCCAGCAGGCCGGGGACGGCGGGGACCGCCGGGTTGAGCCCGCAGACGGTGAAGTCGCCCAGGTTGACGCTGTCGTCCTTGCCGTGGCCCTGGAAGACCACCCGGCGCCACCGGGTGCCGAGGATCTCGCCCTGGACGTCGGCGCGGGCGAAGTCCCGGTCGTCGAAGACCCGGACGCCGTCCGGGCGGGGCGGCCGGTCGGTGTCGGTGAACAGGCCCAGCGCCTCGACGCCGGGCGCCGTGGCGGCGTACTGCTTGGCCACGTTCCAGGCGACGGAGGCCCCGTCGCGCCCGCTCAGCAGGGTGAGGGCCCGTTCGGCCCCCCGGTAGGCGGCCAGGAGCAGGTCGCGGACGGGGGAGAGGCGGAGCCGGTCGTGGACGCCGACGAGGAGGAGGGTTCCGGGGTGGCGGGCGGGGAAGCCCGCGGCGTCCGCGAGCTCCCGCTCGTCCAGCCACCGGCGGGCCAGCGGCCGGGCCAGCTCGGCCACGCCCGGGGGCAGGTCGCCGGGGCCGAGGACGATGCCCAGGTCCAAGGGGTGCGGCGAACGGACGCCCGCGTACAGGCCGTTGGCCGCGGCGAGGGCGTCGGCGAGGTCGGGGCGGCCGTCGACCGGTACGGGGACGGGCGGGCGGCCGGGGGACGCCAGGAACGCGGTGACGGCGGCCGGGTAGCGGCCGGCGGCGGCCGGGCGGAAGACCTCGGGGCCCGGCGCGGCGGGCGGCCGCTCGTGCCGCTGTTCGCTGACGGTGGGGTTCATGGGAGGGCACCTCGTGTTCGTACGCTGGTCCGTGGACGCCGGGCGGGGCCGGCGGGAAGGTCGGGGGGCTCGGCGGGCGCCGGGCCGGCGGACCGCGCGCCGGACGCCCCGAGGGCGCGCTCTCCCCGGCCTCCGCGCTCCCCGTCACGCCGCCCGCTCCGCCACCGCCACCGACCGCCGGCCCAGCAGCCTCCGGCCGGCGAACGCCAGGCCCGCCCCCACGCAGGCCGTGACCGCGGCGGCGGCGAACACTCCCCGCGGCCCGAGCGGGTCCATCATGAGCCCGCCCGCCTGCTGGCCGGCCGCGTCGCCCACCACCGTGGCCAGCGACGCCCAGGTGAACGCCTCCGCCAGGTAGCGGCCGTCGGCGACCTTGCTGACCAGGGTCATCTCACTGGCGGCCACCAGGGCGATGGGCGCGCTGCCCACGGCAAGCGCCGCCGCCAGCGTCAGTTGCGAGACCGCGAGCAGCGGCAGCGCCGTGCCGGCGGCGTACGCGGTCACCAGCCACGGGAACCTCCGGTGCACCGCCACCCTCGACTGCGACCGCCCCAGCCAGAGCGCGCCGACGGCACTGCCGACACCCCAGCACGCGTACACCAGCCCCGTCCCGCCGGGCGAGCCGTGCTCGGCGACGAACGCCGGAATGGCCAGCGTCATCAGCCCGACGGGCACGGCGCACACCACCATGACCGTCATCAGCGTCAGCATCGCGGGCTCCCCGAGCGGCCCGAGCGGACGCCGCTTCGCCACCGCGCCGCCCGGCTCCGCGACCGTCCCGCCCCCCGCCACCGGGAACCGGGCCAGGGCCAGGCCGAGCGCGCCCGCGCCGCCGACGACGGCCACGGCCGTCAGGGCGAGCCCCGCCGAGCCGGGGAGCATCAGCGCGGCCAGCAGCAGCGGCGCGGTCACCATCAGCACCTCGGTCAGCAGCGCCTCCCACAGATAGGCCGTCTCGCGCTCGGCCTCCGTGAGCGGCAGGCGGGCCCACAGGGAGCGGATCGAGGCGTTGGCGGGCGGCAGCGCGATCCCGGCGACGAGCGCCACCACCGGCTGCGCCCAGTCGCCGGGCCGGGTCGCCCACACCAGCAGGGCGAGCGCCGCCGGGTGGACGACCCCGGTGGCCAGCAGCACCGGCCGCCGGCCCCTGCGGTCGACGAACCGGGCGATCAGCGGACTGCCCACCGCCATCCCGACGGTGTACAGGGCGGCCACCGACCCGGCCCGGGCGTACCCCCCGCCCTGTTCGCGGACGACGAGGACCATCGCCAGCGACATCAGGTACACCGGCAGCCGGGCCACCACGCTCCAGCAGGCCGCGCCCGCCACGTGATGACGCCTGATCAGCTCACGGAAGCCGTGCGGCAGCCCGTCGGTCACTGTGCCTCGCCTCTCGTCCGGTCTCTCCCGCCGCGCCGGACGGCGCGTCAGGGGTGTGCGGCCCCGGCCCGCCGGCCGGCCGCCGCGGGCACGGGCGCCAGGTCGATGACGAAGGCGTCGAGGACGGCGCGCATGCGCCGCTCCACCTCGCCGACCGAGGCACCCGTCACATGGACGTACCCCGACGCGTTGTGCGAGGCGCGGCGGGCCGTCACCACGTCGCCGACGCCCACCTTGAGAACGGCTTCGACGACCCCGGGGATGCGCGCCAGTTCCTCCGGGGAGGTGACGGCCCGCACCACCCCCGAGCCGGGCAGCGGCAGCAGCAGGTCGCCCGCGCAGCAGCGCCGCCCGTAGCGGAGGGCGGGCCGGCGGCCCAGGTAGACGTCCAGGGTGGCGCCGAAGACGTCGAAGCCGTAGGCGTGGCCGTGGTTGGCGGTGATCTCGCAGCCCGCCAGGCGCACGCCGACCTCGCCCGCGTACACCTCGCCGTCCACCAGGAAGAACTCCATGTGGACATAGCCGTGGTCGAGCTCCATGCCCTCGGCGACGCGCCGTACCAGCGCGCGGAGGTCCACCGGCGGGCCCTCGCCGGTCGCCACGCTGATGTTGGCGTTCATGGCGCCGTCCACGATGTCCAGCGGCCGGCACGGCATCGCGCTGGGCCAGGCGTCCAGCACCCGCCCGGCGTGGACCAGCGCGCACACCTCCCACTCCGTCCCGCCGAGGAACTCCTCGACGAGCCACTCCCGGGCGCCGAAGTCGATCGCCGCGAGGGACGCCGGACCCGTCAGCCGGTGGGTGTCCACGCAGGCGAACGAGTCCACCGGCTTGAGGACCAGTGGCCAGCCGCGGCGCTCGGCGAACCGCTCGACGTCCGCCGGCCCGAACACCCGGGCGTAGTCGGCGGTCCGCAGCCCCAGCTCGCGGAACCTGTCCTTCATCGCCTGCTTGTCCCGCACCCACGCCACCTGCCGCCGCGTCAGGTGCGGCAGCCCGACGAGCTCCGCGAACCGCTGGGCGACGGCCTGCCGGGGCTCCGACGGGTTGCAGAAGCGGTCCGGCCGGACGGGCAGGCCGGCCGCCCAGCGCTCGTACCGGGCGGCCTCCTCCTCCAGCGGGACGCCCTCGCGCACCCAGAACGCCGGCACGTGCGCCGTCTCGTCCAGGTAGTCGTCCGACAGATCCCGGCGGACCTCCGCGAAGCGCAGCAGCACCAGCCGCCCGGGCAGCGCCCGCACCGCGTACCGGGAGAAGGAGCAGGCCCGGTCGTCGGCCAGCAGCAGCACCGGCTCCCGGTCGCTCACGCCGCCCCGGTCGCTCACACCGCCTCCAGGGTCTGCCGGAGGTCCTTGACGGCCAGGATCTGCTCCGCCTCGGTGAGTTCGGGGGAGAGGGGGACGCACAGGGTGCGGTCCAGCAGGTCGCGGGTGCGGGCGAAGCCGTCGCGGCTGAGCGCGAGCGGGCCTTCGGGGGCCAGGTTCCACGGGAAGCCGTCGGCGTACAGCGACCGGCGGCCGGTGAGCACGGGATGCTCGGGCAACAGGTACTTGCCGAGCGTCCAGTTGGCGATGGACCGGGCGGTGAGCGCGGCGACGGCCGCGTCCCGCAGCTCCCGGCTCTCCCACCGGAACCGCACACTGGTCTTCACATCGCCCGCCGCCCGCGGCAGCACCCGCAGGTCGGGGCGGGAGGGCAGGCCGTCCATGGCGATCGCGTGGTGCCGCTCCAGACCGGCCAGCACTTCGTCGAGGTGGCGGAACTGCTGGAACTGGATGGCCGCCACCCCCTCGCTGGTGACGAAGTTCTCCCCGAAGTGGGCGTCCGCGTCCCACGTCGGGTAGTGGCCCGGCACCCGGGCGGAACCGTGGTCGTGGTAGCGGCGCATGGTGGCCCAGGCGTCGGGGTCACCGGTGGTGACCAGCCCGCCCTCGCCGGAGGTGAGCACCTTGTTGTGGTGGAAGCTGAACGTTCCGGCGTACCCCGCCGTCCCCACGTGCCGGCCGTCCGGGAACCGCGCCCCGAGCGCCTGCGCGCAGTCCTCCACCACATAGGGAACGCCCTCCGGCAGCGGCGCCACCGCGCCCTCCATATGCGCGGTGATCACCCGTTCCGCGCCGGCCGGCAGCAGGGACGGATCCAGCGAGAGGGACTCGTCCACGTCCACGAGCACCGGGACCAGCCCACTGGCGAGCACCGCCCCCGCGACCGCCACGAAGGTCACCGCCGGGATGTGGACGAGGTCGCCGGTGCGCGGCCGGGTGGAGATCAGCACCAGCCGCAGGGCCTCGGTGCAGTTGTGCACGGCCAGCACGTGCCGGGCCCCCAGGCGTTCGGCGACCCGCCGCTCCAGCCGGGAGGCGACGGACTCGCCCTCGGTCTGGTAGCGGAACAGCACGCCCTGGCCGACGGCCTCGCGCAGCTCGCGCAGGTCCGACCAGTCGAGGTAGTTGGCTCCGTAGGGGAGGAAACGCTGCCCCAGGCGCTTGTCGAGGCTCATGACGCATCGGACTCCGTGATCGGGTACGCGGCGGCGTCGACGACCATCTCCTGTCCCCGGTGGTTGCGGAGCAGCAGGCCGTCGGGGAGGACGGTGAAGTAGGGCTTGGCGACGGGGATTTTGCCGATCTTCGTCGTGAGGACGTACTGCGGGACGCCGAAGCCGGTGATGTGGCCCTGGAGGCCCTCCATGATCTCCCAGCCCTTCTCCACGGAGGTCATGAAGTGCGAGACGCCGGTGACGTTGTCGCAGTGGTAGAGGTAGTACGGGCGGACGCGGACGCGCAGCAGCTCCGTCATCAAAGTGCGCATGGTGGTGACGTCGTCGTTGATCCCGCGCAGCAGCACGGTCTGGTTGCCCACCGGGATGCCGTGCCGCAGCAGCCGGTCCACGGCGGCGGCCGCCTCCGGGGTGATCTCCTTGGGGTGGTTGAAGTGCGTGTTCAGCCACACCGGGTGGTACCGCTCCAGCATGGCGCACAGGCCCTCGGTGACGCGCTGCGGGAGCAGCACCGGGAACCGGCTGCCGATACGGATGATCTCCACGCTGGGGATGGCCCGCAGCCCCGAGACGATCTCCTCCAGTTTGCCGTCCGGGTAGGACAGCGGGTCGCCGCCGGTGAGCAGGACGTCCCGGATCTCCGGATGTTCGGCGATGTACCGCAGGTCCTCGTCGAACGACCCGCCCTCGTCGTCCCGGAAGTAGGTACCGGACAGGTCGGTGGTGTGGAACTTGCGGGTGCAGTGCCGGCAGTAGACCGGGCAGGCCTCCGTGACCAGCAGGATCACCCGGTCCGGGTACTTGTGCACCACCCGGTTGGTGCGGCGGTAGTACATGTCCCCGACCGGGTCGACGTCCGAGCCCGGGAACTCCGTCAGCTCCGCCGGCGCGGGGACGGCCTGGAGGCGGACGGGGCACGACGGGTCGTCGGGGTCCATCAGGGACGCGTAGTACGGGGTGACGCTCCAGCGGTACTTGCCCGCCGAGCCCTCGACGGCCTTCTCCTCCTCGGGCGTCAGCCGGATCCAACGGCGGGCCTTCTCCACGGTGTTGATGCGCTTGCGCATGTGCCAGCGCCAGTCGTCCCACTGCGCCGCGGGGACGCGGGGGCGGAAACCGGCGGGATCTGCGGGGGGCGGGGGTACACCGGGTGTGTCCGACATGGCGGCTCCAGCGTCGACAGGCGGTCGGTGGCGTGGTGCGGGTACGGGTGGGACACGTGCGGGGTGCCGGCTCCGGCCGGGCGGCGTCACGGGGGCGCGAGGGAGAGCTGCCGGACGCTCCGGGCGACGCGCTGGGCGCCCCGCAGGTCGTCCGCGGCCGGGTCGAGGACGTCCCACGGGCCGTGGTCCGGCGGCGCCCACAGGGCGGGGTCGCCCGGGTCGTGCGCCACCGGGAGCGGGACGGCCCGGGCCACCCGCCCGGCCAGGTCCCTCTGCGCCGCGCCCAGCGGCGGCAGCAGCGCGAGCGGCGCCCGGCGCGCCTGCGCCAGGGCCAGCGCGCCCGGCGTGGGGGAGGCCAGGAGCACCGCGCGGCCGGCGTGCAGGGCGTCCGCGTCCACCGCCGCCGCGCGGTGCACCCGTACCGCGCCGCCGCCGGCCGCGGCCGCCAGCGCGGTACGCACCGTCGCCAGGGCGGTGTCGCTGACGACCTCGCACCGGCCGGTGCGCTCGGCCGCGGCCCGGGCCAGGGCGGCCAGCGGCCCCCGGACGAACGCCTCGGCCTCGTCGGCGGGGACGCCCCACAGGGACAGCAGGACGAGGGTGCCGGCGCGGTCCCGGTTCCTGGCCGTACGGGCGGGCGCGAGCAGACCCGTCGGGCGGACGCCCGGCGCTCCGAGCGGCACACCGTCCGTCGTTCCGTCCTCCGTCCCGGCCGGGCCGGGCAGCCAGCCGGGCCGGTGCAGCCGGTACAGCGCCCGGCCGGCCGGGCGGGGCGGGACGGCGGGGAGGTGGCCCGCGTACAGATGGAGCACCGGGACGCCCCGGGCCAGCAGCCGCTCGGTCGCCGCCGAGTCGTCGCAGACCAGCGCGGCGTCGGCGGGCGGGCCGGGGGCCCCGGACGCGTCGGGCGGACCGGTGACGGTGGTCAGCCCGCCCAGGTGCGCGGCGATCCGGCGGCACGCCAGCACGGAGTCCAACTGCCGCTCCCGGCACACCAGGCGCACACGCATCCGCGGGGGCGACACCGCCCCGCCCGTCGGGGTCAGTACCGCCATGGCGGCACCGCTCCCAGCCGGGCGACGTCGTCGCTGTACCCCGCCGCCGTCGTCGAGCAGCCCCCGCACAGCTCCGGACCGTGCGCGCGGAAGAAGTCCGCGTGCGCGCGGAACACGGGCGTGTCCAGCGCCACCACGCCGTTCTCGCGCAGCGGCGCGCCCGCGGACGGCCCGTCGCCGCCCTCCCGGTGCGGCAGGCAACTGCACGCGTACGTCCGGCCGGAGCGCGCGTCGAGGTAGACGACGTCGTCGACGACGTGACACAGCGGCCGGGACGCGCGCGGGGTCACCGACTCCGTGAAGTACCGCTCCCGCTCCTCGGGCGTGTCCCCGTAGAACCGCTTGCCCAGCGGCACCAGCAGCTCGGCCGGGTCGGCGTCGTAGACCGGGTCGCACACCTGCCGGACGTGGTCGGGGTCCGGGTAGGCGATGGAGCGGTCCAGCTTCAGCGCCGACAGCTCCCACTGCCGTACCCCGGCGTCCGTGAGGACCTTCTGCAGCAGCGGCATCTCGGTGTAGTTGTGCGGCCCGACGACGGTGTTGACCCGCGGCAGGACGCCGAGCCCCGCGGCGGCCCGCAGTCCCTCCAGCCCGTTGTCGAACATGCCGGGGGAGCGGCGGTAGAGGTCGTGGGTGGCCGCCGAGGCGCCGTCCAGGCTGACGATCACCTGGGCCAGCCCGGCGTCGGCCAGCCGGCGGGCCATCCGCGGCAGCAGCATCCCGTTGGTGATCAGGGACATCCGCATGTCGGCCGCCGCGCCCACGCGCACCAGCTCCACCACGTCCCGGTGCATGAGCGGCTCCCCGCCGGTGAAACGGACGTACCGCACGCCCGCCAGACGGGCCTCGGGCAGCAGCTCCTCGAAATCCTCCACGGAGAAGCGGTAGGCGTCGCGCGAGAGCGCGAACTCGCACATGAAACAGTCGGCGTTGCAGGCTTCCAGGATCCTGACGAACAGATAACGGTGACGCTGGCGCATCGGCGCGCGACCTTTCGGACCGTACGGGGGGAAGACGTCACGTACCGGGGGACGCGGAGGCCGGCGGGCAGGGCCGGGGCCCCCGCCGCACTATCTCCCGCACCACGCCCGCCACTTGCGCGGCGCCCCCGGTGCCGACGGCCGCGGCCAGGGCTCCCCAGTCGGTGACGCCGCCGGCCCGCCGCAGCGCCGCCCCGAGGGCGGCCTCCAGGGCGCCCGACACCGTCCCGCCGGACCGGGCGGCCCCGGCCACGGCGCCGTAGACCAGCTCCAGGGCGTGCTCCTCGCCCTTCGCGCGCAGCGCCAGCGCCTCGTCCTCGCGCAGGACGTCCGCCGGCCACCCGGCCCGTACGTCCGCGCCGACCGCTCGGGTGTGGAAGCGGGCGTTGAGGATCTGGCTGACGTTCTGCGGCGGCAGGCAGACCGCCGGCACCCGCAGCGTCCCGGCCTCCAGCAGGGTCGTCAGGCCCGGGGACGTCACGAGGACGTCGCAGCGCGCCAGTTCGGCGAGGAACGCCGCGTGCGGCAGCGGCCCGGCCGTCACCCGCAGGGCCGGGGGGACGTCCGCCGTGAGCCGGGCGAGCAGGCCGGCCGGCAGGTTGCCGGCCAGGCGCGCCTCGCGGACGCCGTGCGCGGCGAGCGCCCGCAGCGCGGCGGGCACCACGGCGCGGGGGTAGGCCGTCCAGTCGGCCAGGCCCGGAGCGCGCAGGCCGCCGAGGCTGACCAGCGCCCGGCGCCACGGGCGGGCGCCGGGCCGGTCCGCGCGGGCGCCCGGGACGGCGCCGACGATGGCCTCGACCCAGCGCAGGGAGCGCGCGGAGGCCAGGACGTCCCCGCACTCGGGCGGCAGTTCGGGGCAGCGCTGGGCGCAGTAGGCCGTCGCGTCGAGCGGCAGGCCGGCCCGGTCGCCCTCGGTCCAGAGGAACGGCAGGCTGTCGACGAACACGGTGGGGACGCCCGCGGCCTCCAGTGCCGTGGCGACCCGGCCGTCCAGGACGACCAGCGCGGCGCGCGGCCGGTGGGTCCGGGTGAGCTCCTCGACGGCCGGGCGCAGGCCGTCCCCGGCGGGCAGGTCGTACCAGGCGTCGACGTCGTGCGCGGCCAGCAGGGGACGGCCGAGCGCGGACCCCAGGCCGACGAACCGGAGCGGCGCCCGGTCGCCGGGCCGGCGGAGGGCGCCGAGGACGGCGCTCAGCTTGCCCGCGCTGCCCCAGCCGAACTCGACGCCCGTGACGGCGACGGTCGCGGGCGACGGGGCGGGAGGGCGGAGAGGGCGCATCGACGGGTTCCTTCTCGGTGCTTCCCCGGACGTGCCGTGAGCGGGCGTGGCGGGGGAGGTCGGCGGGCGGTACCGGGGCAACGCTCACGTACTCGCCGAGCGAGCACAAGGGCCGAAACCGGAGGATCCCCGCCAAGAAGGAGAATCCGTTGGTAAATATCTATATACGTTAAATCAGTCTTTAGGGGCGTGTGGGGCTTTGGGGGAACGTGTGTGGGGCGCCGGAGGCCCATGGGTTCCCCGGGGTGGCGGCGCGATCGTCACCCCGGGTGGTGAGCTCCCGGCGCGTGGCGCCGGAGAACGCACCCGGTGGGGTGCGTTCTGGCCGGATCCCGTCGTCAGGCGGCCGAGGCGAGACTGACCGGAGCGGCGATCTGCACGCGCTTGAGGTGGCGGGTCGGGTCCTCGAACGCGTTGCGCGAGTGCAGCATGCGCCAGTTGTTCCAGACGATCATGTCGCGCTCCTCGTACTGGACGGCGACGTGGCTCTCGTCGTAGATCGCCTTGCCGCGCTTCAGCAGCCGGGTCGCCAGGTCGTCGCCCTCCGGCACGACCAGGTTGTTGTAGGAGAAGCGGAAGACGCGCTCCCCGTCGACGTCCTCCAGAACCGGATGCTCCACGGTGTGGTGCACGCCCCGGCGGGCGAGCCCCTCGGTGGACTTCCAGGTGTAGGGGGTCTCCAGGAAGTGCCGCTGCTCGTCCTCGGTGAACTCGCGCAGGACGCGCTGCCCGTCGAGCATCGTCGTCTCGCCGCCCGGCCCGGACGCGGGCTTCACGCACCACAAGGCCATGTAGCGCGGCGGGAGTCCGCGGAACTCGTATCCCTCGGAGTGCGGCACCAGGGGCTTGCGGTTCTGGGCGTGGTAGATGTCGTCCATGTCGGCCTCGGGCTTCAGATCGCCGATCACCGTTCCGGTGGGCGTCGGCTGGAAGTCACCGAGCTCCTTGAGGAAGGCGACGTGGTCGAAGCTTTCCGGAACGTTCACGAGATGGACGTATCCGTTGTTTCCCAGGAGCTGGCGGAAGGCGTAACGGAGAACGCTGTCGGGCAGCAGGTCGTGATTGACGTCGTAGCAGGAGAGAACGCTGTCGGGGGACTTGGGCATGGCTGCTCCTCGTGTGGCGCCCGGTGGGCGGGTAAGGGTGTGAGTGAAGGGGAATGCGGGGAACGGCGGCCGGACGGCCGGGAGTTCCGCGTGGAAGGTGAAACGGCTGATGTACGGGAAAGGGAATGCCGGGCCGACTCGGCGGAACCGTACGGCCGTTCCCTTGACCGGCGGCCGGTATTTCCCGGCGGGGCCGGAATTCCCGCTCGGCGGGATCCCGGGATCAGGCGAACTGGTCGTATCCGAGCCGGATCACCATGGCGGCGACGACGAACAGCAGCACGCCTCTGATGAATCCGCTGCCCCGGGACAGCGTCATGCGCGCGCCGACCAGCGCGCCCGCGACGTTGAACACGGACATGCCGAGCCCGAGCGCCCACAGCACATGGCCCTGCGCGGCGAAGACCAGCAGTGCGCCCAGATTGGTGCCGACATTGATCATCTTCACGGTCGACAACGCCTGGATGAATTCCAGGCTGAGCAGAGTGGTGAAGGAGATGATGAGAAAGGTTCCGGTGCCCGGGCCGACGAGGCCGTCGTAGAAGCCGATGCCGGCCCCCGTCAGCAGGACGAGGCGGGCGACGTGCCGGCGCTCCGGGGCGTCCCGGCAGGCGTCGGGGCTCGTCGGCGAGGAGGTGCCGAACTGCGGGCGCAGCAGGACGAAGGCGGCCACCGCGACGAGGAGGGCGAGGATGACCGGGCGCAGGAAGTCGGAGGACACGGCCGTCGCGACCAGTGCGCCGGCCGCGGATCCGGTGACGGCGGCGCCGCCGCCGACCAGGACCACTTTCCGGGAGATGGGGTGTTTCCGGCGGTACACCATGGCCGCCGTGAACGTGCCCAGCGTGGCGGCGAGTTTGTTCGTTCCCAGCATGGAGGCCACGGGGTACGAACCGGCCGTGACGAGAAGCGCGGGCAATTGCAGGAGACCGCCTCCCCCCACCACCGCGTCGACCCAGCCGGCCATGGCGGCCACGGCTAACAGGGCGACTACAGCTTGCCATTCCATAAAGTGACCGAATCTTTCCAGGGAAAAGTCCCGGGCGGGGACGGTGAGCGGTGGGGGAAACCGCGCGCGGCGACGGCCGGAACGGCACGTGAACGCGGCGCGCGGGTGAGCTGCGCGGGGGACGGCGTATTCCGCACGGCACACGGCCGCGCGGACGGCGAACTGAATGCGGGGACTGCTGCGGTACGAACGGTCGCGGGTGGCGCGGGAAGATCAACTAGCCGAAATCGTATGGCCGTCCTAGCTCTGCGTCACTCCCTGATTGCGTGATGAGAGCCAGGTCACATACGACCGTGAAGCGGTTGCCCGCGGCACCATTCGGCGGGGTGGTGGGAATGCCCCCGAGTGCCGAAGCGGCCGCTTTCCCGCGCGCGATGGCCGGGAAAGCGGCCGGGCCGGTTCGCCGAGCGGGAAAGCGGCCGGCCGCCGAAGCGGAATCGGCGGCCGGGAAAGGGCGCGCAATTCCCGTGACGGCCGGGCCGGTTGAGAATCGCGCCGTGGCCGGGCGGTGTCAGGCGGCCCCGGACTCCCGCCCGCCCGCCACCGGTTCGGCCACCGCCTCCGGCGGATGGCCCGCGCGGCCGGCAGGGGCGCGCGGACGTCCCGCCCCACATCGCCGGGCAGCCGACCGGCCAGGGCCGAGCAGGGCCTCTGCGGCTCCACCTCGCCGGGGGCCGCCGGCAGCGGGACCGTCCGGGCCCGGCCCACCGTCCGCGTGGGCCCCGGAACGCGAAGCTCCGCCGGGCGTCGAGGGCGGTGACGACCAGGGCCTCGGTGAAGGAGTGGCGCAGCGTCTTCCCGGCGGGGACCGTCCAGCGCTCCAGCGCGAAATACGGCCCCGCCGTCGGCAGCGGCCGCGTCCCGCCGCGCGCGGGCAGCGCCACCCGGGGCCGACGGGCCCGTCCGGATGGTCCAGGGCCGGCTCGCGCGGCGTCCGCCCGGCGAGCGGCCCGTCCGTGACCCGGGCGATCTCCCCGTCCGCGTCGCCGACCTCCCGGGTCTCGGCCACCCGGCCCGCCTGGAGCCCCGGTGCGCCCCGGCCGGTGGGCGACGGCCGGACGTGCGGCTCGACGGGCGTGGTGAGTTCCGGCGGGTATCAGGGGGCGTCGGGCGCCGCGCTCACAGAATGGGCTTCCCGCCGGTCACCGCGACGCGGGCGCCGGAGACGTAGCTGCCCTCGTCGGAGGCGAGCAGCACATAGACCGGCGCCACCTCGGCCGGCTGCCCCGCCCGGCCCAGCGGGGTGTCCTCGCCGAACTTCTCCACCTGCTCGGGCGGCATGGTGGAGGGGATCAGCGGCGTCCAGATCGGCCCGGGAGCCACGCTGTTGACCCGGATGCCGCGCTCTCCCACGAGCTGCGCCAGCGCGGCGCAGAAGTTGGCGATGCCCGCCTTGGTGACGTCGTAGGGCAGCAGCGTAGGCACGGGCGTGTCGGAGTTCACCGAACTGCTGCCGATGATCGAGGCCCCGGCGCTCATGTGCGGCAGGGCGGCCTTGCACAGGTGGAACATCGCGCTGAGGTTGGTGGCGAGGGTGCGGTCCCACTCCTCGTCCGGGATCTCCTCCAGTGTCGTGTGGGTCATCTGGAACGCGGCGTTGGAGACGAGGACGTCGATCCGGCCGAACTCCTCGACCGCCTTGGCGACCACCTCGCGGCAGTGCTCGGGCCGGGCCAGGTCGCCGTGGACCAGCACGGCCCGCCGGCCGGCCTCCTCCACCAGGCGCGCGGTGTCCCGGGCGTCCTCGTGCTCGTCCAGGTAGGAGATCAGGACGTCGGCGCCCTCCCGGGCGTAGGCGATGGCCACGGCCTTGCCGATGCCGCTGTCGCCGCCGGTGATCACCGCCGCCTTGCCCTTCAGCCGCCCCGACCCCCGGTAGCTCTCCTCGCCGTGGTCCGCCCGGGGCCGCAGCTCCTTCTCGACGCCCGGGACCTCCTGCCGCTGTGCCGGCCGGCTGCTCATCGTGCCTCCTCGCTCCGCGCCCCCGCGCCGCCGGCCGGGCGCGGCCCTCGGCCGCCTCGGCCGGGGCCCGCGGGGCCGCCGGTTGGCTGGGTCGTTCTCGGTACCGCCTCCGCGTACCCGCCCGGGACGGGACAAACGCACCCAGCGGAGCGGGCCCGCCTCCGCGACGGGTCCGGCCCGCGTGAGCGGGCGTGCGCCGGGGTGCCGCGCGGGCCCCGGGCGGCCCGGCCGCTCCCCGGCGCCGCCGCCCCGCACACGAGCGAACGAGTGATTCGTCCCCGCACGGGGCAGGCGGTGCGGCGACCAGGGAAAGGGGAAACACCGTGACCGCTCTCGGCCTGCCCGCCACCGTCCGCGCCTGTCTCTTCGACCTGGACGGCGTTCTCACACAGACGGCGACCGTCCACGCCGCGGCCTGGAAGGAGATGTTCGACGCCTACCTCGCCGAGCGCGACGGGCCGGACTTCCGGCCGTTCGACCGGGTGGCCGACTACGACACGTACGTCGACGGCATGCCCCGGGCCGACGGCGTCCGCTCCTTCCTCGCCTCGCGCGGCATCACCCTCCCCGAGGGGACCGACGACGACCCGCCGGACCGCGAGACCGTGCACGGCCTCGGCAACCGCAAGAACGCCCTGGTCCTGGCGAAGATCAAGAAGGAGGGCGTGGACGCCTACCCGGGCTCCGTCCGCTACGTCGAGGCCGTCCGCGCGGCCGGGCTGCGCCGGGCCGTGGTCTCGTCCAGCGCCAACTGCCGCGACGTCCTCGTCGCGGCGGGCATCGAGGACCTGTTCGAGGTGCGGATCGACGGGCTCGTCGCCACCGAACGGCACCTGCCGGGCAAACCGCACCCCGACACCTTCCTCGCCGCCGCCGAGGCGCTCGGCGTGACCCCGGCCGAGGCCGCCGTCTTCGAGGACGCCCTGGCCGGCATGGAAGCCGGCCGCGCCGGGAAGTTCGGCCACGTCGTGGGCGTCAACCGGGCGGACCAGGCGGAGGCGCTGCGGCAGCACGGCGCGGACGTCGTCGTGGACGACCTTTCCGACCTTCTGGGGGAGACGGCGTGATCACTCATCCGGCCTTTCTGGTCGAACCCTGGTGCCTCCGCGAGACCGAGCTCAACCTGGGGGTGCTCTCCCAGAGCGAGTCGGTCTTCGCCCTGTCGAACGGCCACATCGGCTGGCGCGGCAACCTCGACGAGGGCGAGCCGCACGGACTGCCGGGCAGCTACCTCAACGGCGTCTTCGAGTTCCGGCCGCTGCCCTACGCCGAGGCCGGCTACGGCTACCCGGAGTCCGGCCAGACCGTCATCAACGTCACCAACGGCAAGGTGATCCGGCTGCTCGTGGACGACGAGCCGTTCGACCTCCGCTACGGCAAACTCCACCGCCACGAACGCGTCCTGGACTTCCGCACCGGCCTGCTGCACCGCACCGCCGAATGGACCTCGCCCAGCGGCCGCAGCGTCCGCGTCCGCTCCACCCGGCTGGTCTCCTTCACCCAGCGCGCGGTGGCGGCGGTGGCGTTCGAGGTCGAGCCCCTCGACGGCGACGTGCGGATCGTCGTCCAGTCGGAGCTGGTGGCCAACGAGGAGATGCCCGACCCGGGCGGCGACCCGCGGACGGCGTCCCGGCTCAAGGACCCGCTCGTCCCGGAGCAGTGCGCCGCCCACGGCTCGCGGCTGCGGCTGCTGCACCGCACCGCCCGCAGCGACCTGAAGATCGCCGTCTCGGCCGACCACGTCGTGGACGGGCCCGAGAAGACCGAGACGCACTCGGAGAGCAGCGAGAACCTCAGCCGGCTCACCGTCGCCGCGCGGCTGAGCTCCGGACAGCGGCTGCGAGTGGAGAAGTTCGTCGCCCACGGCTGGTCGGCCGTCCGCTCGGTGTCCGCCGTGCACGACCAGGTGGACGCCGCGCTCGCCGGCGCCACCAGCACCGGCTGGCGCGGCCTGCTCCAGGAGCAGCGCACCTACCTCGACCGCTTCTGGGCCCGCGCCGACGTCGAGGTGGACGGGGACGCCGAGATCCAGCAGGCCGTCCGGTTCGCCCTCTTCCACGTCCTTCAGGCGGGCGCCCGCGGCGAGGCCCGCGCCCTGCCCGCCAAGGGCCTCACCGGACCCGGCTACGACGGCCACTGCTTCTGGGACACCGAGACCTTCGTCCTGCCCGCCCTCACCTACACCGCCCCCCAGGCCGTCGAACAGGCCCTGCGCTGGCGCCACAGCACCCTGCCCGCCGCCCAGGCCCGCGCCCGCCAACTCGGGCTGCGGGGCGCCGCGTTCCCCTGGCGGACCATCAACGGCGACGAGTGCTCCGCCTATTGGCCGGCCGGCACGGCCGCCTTCCACGTCAACGCCGACATCGCGGACGCGGTGGTGCGCTACGTGTCCGCCACCGACGACGAGGACTTCGAGCGGGAGATCGGCCTGCCGCTGCTCGTCGAGACGGCCCGGCTCTGGCGGTCGCTGGGCCACCACGACCACCACGGCGACTTCCACATCGACGGCGTGACCGGCCCCGACGAGTACAGCGCCATCTGCGACGACAACCTGTACACGAACCTGATGGCGCAGCACAATCTCCGGTCGGCCGCCGCCGCGGCCGAACGCCACCCGGACGCGGCCGGCACCCTCGGCGTGGACGACGAGGAGACCGCCGCCTGGCGCGACGCCGCCCACCGGATGACCCTGCCGTACAACGAGGAACTGGGCGTCCACGAACAGTCGGTGGGCTTCACCGGCCACCAGATGTGGGACTTCGCGCACACGGGCGAGGACCAGTACCCGCTGATGCTGCACTTCCCCTACTTCGACCTCTACCGCAAGCAGGTCGTCAAACAGGCGGACCTCGTCCTCGCCATGTGCCTGCGCGGCGACGCCTTCACCCCCGAGCAGAAGGCGCGCAACTTCGCCTACTACGAGGCGCTGACCGTCCGCGACTCGTCCCTGTCCGCCTGCGGGCAGGCGGTGATGGCCGCCGAGGTGGGCCATATGCGGCTCGCCTACGACTACCTGGGCGAGGCGGCCATGATGGACCTCTCCGACCTGGAGGGGAACACCCGCGACGGGATACACATCGCCTCCCTCGCCGGCACCTGGTTCGCGCTGGTCATGGGGTTCGGCGGGATGCGCGACACGGGCGACGCGCTCGCCTTCGCGCCCCGGCTGCCCGAACAGCTCGGCAGGCTCGCCTTCAACCTCCAGGTCCGGGGGCGCCGGCTGCGGGTGGAGATCACGGGCACCACGGCGACCTACACCCTCCTCGAAGGGGAGTCGCTGGACATCCTGCACTGCGGCCGGCCGCTGACGGTCACCCCCGCCTCGTCGGAGTCCCGCGAGGTGCCGAAGCTGCCCGTCCGGCCCGCGCCGGACCAGCCCGCCGGCCGCAGCCCGGCGCGCCGCCGCGCGGTCGCCCACGCCGAGGCGGAGGCGCCCCCCGGCTACCGGTGAGGCGGCCGGCGGGGGGGGGGGGGCCCCCCCCCCCCCCCCCCCCCCCCCCCGG
>NZ_JBPQTX010000140.1:0-17069 GCF_051386555.1 Streptomyces sp. URMC 126 | reverse complement strand
CTGTGGGGACTGGTCGCGGGGGCGGTGGCCGGGGCGCTCGCCCCGGTGTTCGCCCGGGCCCGGCGGCGGCGCGACGCCGCCGGTTAGGCTGACGCGCGCGACCGGAGGGGGTGGGGGATGGCGGAGGACGAGGCGGCACCGCTGCCGGTCTTCGTCTACGGGACGCTGCGCCGCGGCGGCGGCAACTACGACGCGTTCCTGCGCGGGCGTACGGCCGAGGAGGTCCCGGCCCGGCTGGCGGGGGCGGTGCTGTACGAGGGCCCGGGCTATCCGTTCGCCGTGGCCGCGCCCACCGGTGAGATCCGCGGCGAGCTGATGACGCTCGCCCCGTCCGGCCACGCGGCCGTGCTCGCCGCCCTCGACGGGCTGGAGGGCTACCGCCCGGGGGACCCCGGCAACCTCTACGACCGGGTGGTGCGCGAGGTGCGCACCGAGCGCGGCGTGACCGTCCGCGCGTGGGTGTACCTGGCCGCCGAGCGGATCGCCCGCCGGCTGCGCGCGACGGACTCCCCGCTGCCCGACGGCACCTGGCCGCGCGGCGGCGTGTGACGACGGGCGCGCGCCGCGTCACCGCTCGTCCCACATGGTGAACGGTCGCCGAACTCGCGCAACCCGCGCCCTCCTTGGCCGGTCTTGCCGGTCGGACGGACGGCCCGTCGCCCGCCGTTCACGCTCCGTTGATTTCGTGTCAAGAGTTGATCAACTGTTGTGAACACCGTGTAAACAGTCTTTCCATGTGCATGCCAAGGGCTGCACAGTCTGCGCGGGACCACAGGTTCCCGCGGTGCACGAGTGACAGCACCGCCCCCCGCCAGCGGTCCGGCCACCCCGGGCCGTCATGACGCAAAGGGCGCTGAACAGTGCGTACATCCCCCACTTCCCCCGGCCGAATACTGACCGTCGCCGTCGCGGTGGCCGCCGCCGCGGCCATGGCCGGTGGTGCCGTGGCCGCTCCGGCCCCGGCGACGAGCGCGGCGCGAAGCGCCACGGTGGCCACGGCGAGACCCGGTTCCGCCGCCTCCCAGGTGGCGGGCGCCGACGTGGTGCGGGCGGCCCGCGCCGCCGCCGTCGCGCACGCCAAGGACACCGGCGTCGGCCCGCGGGAGACGCTGACCGCCAAGGACTCGCTGGTCGACCCCGAGGGCAAGCGCCACGTCCGGTTCGAGCGCGCCTACCAGGGCGTTCCGGTGGTCGGCGGCGACCTCGTCGTCCACCTCGACGCCAAGGGCGGCTACGCGGGCGTGACCCGGGCCGCGCGCCACCAGGTGGCCCTGAAGTCCGTGAAGCCCGAACTGACGGAGCGTCAGGCGGCCGCCAAGGCCGCCGAGGCGGTCAAGGGCACGGCGGGCCGGACCGAGCTGGTGGTGGACGCCACCCGCGGCAAGTCCGTCCTCGCCTACCGGGTGACCGTCACCGGGGGCCGCGCGGCCGAGAAGGGCACCCTCCGCGCGGTGACCGTGGACGCCGTCTCCGGCAAGGTCCTCGCCACCACCCCGCTCACCGACGCGTTCATCTCCCCCAAGCTCAAGGACACCCTGCGCGCCAAGGGCCGCACCGCCGCCCCGCGCCTGGGCGCGGCGGCCACCCCGCGGGCGGCCGGCACCGGCGCGGCGTCCACCTACCCCGCGCAGGCCAACGGCACCGGCGCCTCGATCTTCGACGGCACCGTCCCGCTCGTCACCACCCAGACCGCCCGCAGCTCGTTCACGCTCAAGGACCTCAGCCGCGGCAGCGCCGAGACCCGGAGCGCCGGCGGCCAGGAGCTCGACGTCTTCACCCGCGGCAAGGCGTTCGTCAACAGCACCAACCGCTGGGGCAACGGCACCGCCTCCGACCCCACCAGCGCCGCCGTGGACTCCCAGTTCGGCATCACCAGCACCTTCGACTACTACAAGGGCACCTTCGGCCGGAACGGCATCAAGAACGACGGTGTCGGCCCGCGCGCCCTGGTGCACTTCGGCAACCAGGTGGGCAACGCCTTCTGGTCCCCCGACTGCTGGTGCATGCTCTACGGCGACGGGGACGGCGAAACGTTCAAGCAGCCGCTGGTGGCGCTCGACGTCACCGGCCACGAGCTCACCCACGGCGTCATCTCGGCCACGGCCGGCTTCGAGCCGACCCGGGTGGACGCGCAGGGCAACCAGTTCGGCGAGGCCGGCTCGCTCAACGAGTCGTTCGCGGACATCTTCGGCACCGGCATGGAATTCCGCACCAACAACGCCGGCAACCCGCCGAACTACCTCCTCGGCGAGAAGCTCGGCCTGGACCAGCAGTTCCTGCGCCGCCTCGACAAGCCCTCGCTGGACAAGCTGGAGGGCACGGTCGACTACTGGGACCCCCAGTCCTACGACCGTGAGGTGCACGCCGGTTCGGGCGTCTCCTCGCACGCCTTCTACCTGCTCGCCGAGGGCAGCGGCAAGAAGACGATCGGGAAGTTCACCTACGACTCCCCCACCTACGACGGCCAGTCGGTGACGGGCATCGGCCGGGACAAGGCGGAGCAGATCTTCTACCGGGCCCTGACCCGGTACATGGTCTCGACGACCGACTTCCACGACGCCCGCAAGGCCACTCTCCAGGCCGCCGCGGACATCCACGGCGCCGGCAGCGCCGAGTACAAGGCCGTCGACCGCGCCTGGGCCGCGGTCAACGTGACCGAGGCCAACACCCCGTCCGTGAAGCGCTGACGAGGACGGCGGGCCTCCGGCCGCTCCGGCCGGGGGCCCGCCGCGTTCACCGGACCCGCTCCACCTCCGGGAACCCGGCCGGCGGCACCTCGTCGGGCCCGGTGTCCCGGTCGCGCAGCCGCCGGTCGAGGAAGCCGGCGACGACCGCCCGGGTGAGCGCCACCGACCGCTGCGGCGGCAGCGCGCCGAGGAGCCGCGTCACCGTCTCCCGGGGGACCGTGCCCCGCTCGGCGAGCGTCGGCAACAGCGCGGCGGCGTCGGTGAACGCGCCGTGGGCGGTGTCGCGGACGACCAGCCGGTGGACCCGGCCCCGGCTGTTGAGCACCAGCGCGTCCCAGCCCGGCCGGTTGTCCGCCACGTCCGCGGCCGAACCGAGCAGCAGGAACGGGCGGTCGAGCCCCTTCTCCGCCACCTCCCCCAGCCGGACGCCCGTCCCGTCGGCCTTCGTCGGGAAGTGCAGCTGCCCGTCGAGGTTCACCCCCGTGACGATCCGCCGGTCGTGGCACATGGTCTGGGCCGCGGTGAAACCGCCCGCGGAGTGCCCGACCATGCCCGTCCGGGACAGGTCCAGGGCCTCCGCCAGCCCGCGCGGCAGCCGCCGCGCCGCCGCCGTACGGCCGTCCCGGAGCGCGTCCAGCCGGTCCAGCACGAACCCGGTGTCGTCCACCCGGGTTTCCATCGACAGGCGCGTCAGCGCCGCGATGTCCCGGTCCTTCCGCTTCATGCGTTCGGGGAGGAGGGACGGCACCAGCCTGCCGTCCGGGAACCGGACCTCCGACGCCTCGTAGGTGTGGTCGACGGTGACGACGACGTAGCCCCGCGAGGCCAGGTCCTCGACGAGCCCGGTCCCCCAGGTGCGCGGATCGCCGATCCCGGACGACCAGAGCACGACCGGACGGGGACCGCCCGGCAGCACCCGGGCGCCGGCGCGGGCGTGACCGCGCGTCTCCGACCAGTCCGTACTGCCGGGCGGGACCAGGTAGTTGAGGGCGGCCATGCCCTCCTCCCCGCCGAAGTGGGCCGCCGCCGCGGGCTCCATGTGCGGCACCGGCTCGGCGCCGCCCGTTCCCGGGACGGCCGGGTACCAGAAGGTCACCATCAGCTCGCGCACCCGGTCGCGCCGCCAGGGATCGCGCCGGGAGGTGTCGGTCAGGGGCAGCGCGGCCGTACCGATCGCGTGGGGGCCGGTGGGCGCCGGCAGCCGGAGCGGCGCCGGACCCGCCTGGGGGCGGCGGCCGGCCGCCGCGGCCCGCGCCGCCGGTCCGGCGACGGCGGCCGCCAGGGCGGCGGCCACCACGGTCCGCCGGCCGGGCCTCCCGGGGCTCCGTCCGGTCTCGTACGTCGGCATGTGCTCTCCCTCCTGGCCCGCCGCGGGCCGGCGGGACGTCCGCGGCTTGGGCTGTACCGGCCGCGTGGGTCCATTCTGGCCGCCTGCCGGGCGCCGAACGGAATTGGGTCAGATGACTGTTGACCCTCCGAAGCGAACCATTTGAAGATGCAATGACCAATGGACCAAGGGCGCCCGGCCGCGAACGGAAGGTCCGCGGCGGCGTCGTGAACAGGCCCCTTACTCCGAAACGGAGCGCACCCATGACCACGTTACGGAAGAAGCTGCTGTCCGGCGGCGCCACCGCCCTCTCCGGTGCCGCGCTGCTGCTGGGCACCGGCCTCGCCCGGCCGGCCGCCGCGGCCGATCTCCCCCACGCCCCCGTGGCCTACTTCGCCTCCGGGGCGGACCTGACCGGCAGACAGACCCCGGTCGACATCACGGACACGACGTGCCGGAACCTCTCCGAACCGGCGCTCTCCGCAGTCAACTTCACCACCGCCGACATCAAGGTCTACTACAACCGCGACTGCCGCACCGGGCTCCCCGACCGGCCGAACGACTGGTACTACGCGCTCGGCAGCCTGCACTGGGCGAACTTCGCCTTCCCGGCCCTCAGCTACCAGGTCGTCCGCCACTGACGCGGCGCGCGCGGACCGCGTCCGGGCCCCCGGTGCGGTCCGCGCGCCCCGGGACGCCGTTCAGGCCGCCGCCGACAGCGGCTGTTCCGCCCAGATCGTCTTGCCGGCGGACGTGAACCGGGTGCCCCAGCGCCGGCAGAGCTGGGCGACCAGCAGCAGCCCCCGGCCGCCCTCGTCGAAGGCCCGGGCCCGGCGCATCCGCGGCGACGTGCTGCTGCCGTCGGATACCTCGCAGATCAGCGCGCCGTCCCGGATCAGCCGGAGCCGGATGGGCGGCGCGGCGTGCCGGATGGCGTTGGTGACCAGCTCGCTGACGACGAGTTCCGTGGTGAAGGCGAGCTCCTCCAGCCCCCACGCGGCCAGTTGGGCGGCGACGCGCTTGCGGGCGTCGGCCACGGACGCGGGGTGGTCGGGCAGTTCCCAGGTGCCCACCCGGTCGGCGTCCAGCGCCCTGGTGCGGGCCAGCAGGAGGGCGACGTCGTCGGCGGGCCGTTCCGGGAGGAGGGCGGCGAGGACGTCGTCGCAGGCGCGCTCCAGTCCGGCGGCGGGCCGCGCCAGGGTCCGCCGCAGCAGCCGGCCGCCCTCGTCGCCGGAGCCGGCGCCCCGCCCCTCGACGAGCCCGTCGGTGTAGAGCGCGAGCAGGCTGCCCTCGGGCACTTCCAGCTCCAGCGACTCGAACGGCAGCCCGCCGACGCCGAGGGCCGGGCCCGGCGGCAATTCCAGGAAGCGGGCGGTGCCGTCGGGGGTCACCAGGACGGGCGGCGGGTGGTCGGCGCTCGCGGCGACGAGGCGGCGGGAGACCGGGTCGTACACGGCGTAGAGGCAGGACGCGTCCGTCTCCCGCGCCTCGTCGCCGCCGTCGCCGTCCCGCGCCTCGGCCGCGCGGTCCTGGGCGAGCTGGACGACGAGGTCGTCGAGGTGGGTGAGGAGCTCGTCGGGGGGCAGATCGATGTCGGCCAGCGTGCGGACGGCCGCGCGCAGCCGGCCCATGGTGGCGGACGCCTGGAGCCCGTGCCCGACGACGTCGCCGACGACCAGCGCGACCCGGGCCCCGGAGAGCGGGATCACGTCGTACCAGTCGCCGCCGATGCCGGCCTGCGCGGTGGCGGGGAGGTAGCGGGAGGTGACCTCCACGGCCGCGTGGCCGGGCAGCCGCGCGGGCAGCAGGCTGCGCTGGAGCGTCAGGGCGACGGCCCGTTCGCGGGCGTAGCGGCGGGCGTTCTCCACGCACACGGCGGCGCGGGCGGTGATCTCCTCGGCGAGCAGCAGGTCGTGGTCGTCGAACGGCTCGGTGTCCGGGTGCCGGACGAACAGGGCCAGGCCGGAGACGGTGTCGTGCGCGGCCAGCGGTACGAGGAGGAGGGAGCCGATGCCGCGGGCGCGTACGGCCGGCGGCAGCGCGGGCGTGCTCGCGGCCCAGGAGCGGACCGCCGGTTCGTCACCCCGGTGGCGGGCGGGCTTGCCGGCGGCGAGGGCGAGGGCGGGCGGGGAGTTCGGCGGGCAGAGGTAGCCGCCCCCCGGGGAGGTCGAGGAAGCGGGGGTGTCAGGGGAGCCAGGGGAATCGGAGGGCGGGACCCCGGCAGCGGCGGCGTTCGGGTCCTCGGGGACCGCCCAGCGCCGGGCGGTGTGGCGCAGGGCGACGGCCTCGCCGGGGCGGGGCCGGCCGCCGTCCCCCTCCCCCGCGCCGTCCCCGGGACCGGTGCCTCCGGCGAGCAGGTCGACGGCCACGAAGTCGGCGAACCGGCCGACGGTGGAGTCGGCGAGCTCCGCCGCCGTGCGGTCCATGTCCAGGGTGGTGCCGATGCGGGCTCCGGCGTCGTTGACGAGCGCGAGCCGCTGCCGGGCTCGGTACTCGGCGGTGACGTCCAGGGCGGCGAGGGAGAGCCCGCGGGTGCGGCCTTCAGCGTCCTTGATCGGGGTGAAGAAGCTGGCCCAGGCGCGTTCGCGGCCGTCGCCCGGGGAGACGAAGTAGTTGTCGGCGCGGACCGCCCGGCCGGTGCGGAGGACCTCGTCACCGATGCGGGCGAACTCCTCGAACGGCGCCACGGGGAGCAGTTCGTCGAGGCGCCGGCCGGGGAGCCGGTCGGGCTCCAGGCCGCTCAGCCGGATCATCTCGTCGTTGGCGGTCACCAGCCGGTTGTGCCGGTCGTAGACGGCGAGCCCGATGGGGAACTGGGCCAGCGCCCACCGCCCCAGGTCGGCCGCGTCCTCCGGGGGCGGCTCCGGGGCGTCCGGTGCGGCGTTCGTGTCCATGCGGATTCATCCCGTTGCTCGGTGCGGTTCGGCGGTTCTCGCGACCCGCAGGAATCGAGGCCGGACTGATTGTTCCCGCCGGTCGCGACGGTTAAGCGTCCGGACGGGCGACCGGCCGATCCCGGGAATTCCGCTCCGTCGGCCGGAAGAGGGCGACCGGTTCGTCCGCGCGGCTCCGAGCTGGACTTTCGGGCCGCGCGGCGGGCGGAACCCGGCCCGGGAATCCCCGGCGGGAAATGACGGACTTCGCCACGGAATTCCGGGGTCCGGAACGTCCGAATGACGGCTCCGGCATTCCCTCGCGTCCGGGCTTCGGGAATCCACTCCGGGGGCGGAGGGCCATTCGCGGGATTCCGCTTCCGGTGGTTCCCCGGGCGGGGCAGCGGCCGGGCGGGGCCGGGGCAGGCTCAGGGGCGTGCCCCGCCGCCCACCGCCGGCAGGTCGGCGCAGCAGTGGCGGCACCGGGTGGCGGCGGCCGGCAGGTCCTCGGAGAGGCAGGACGGGCAGGTCCGTACGGGCCCCGGTTCGTCGAAGACGACGACGCCGCGCCGGGCCTGGATGTGCCGGTACGGCACCACGATGAGGAAGTAGACGACGGCCATGAAGATGAGGAAGTACACGGCCGCGGAGATGAAGGAGCCGAGGTCGAGGTAGGTGGCCCGGTTCCCGGCCCGGCCGAGCTGCCAGCCGAGGCCCAGCGCGTGGTCGCCCTGCAGACTGGTGATGAGCGGGTTGATCACGGAGTCCGTGAACGCCTTGATGAGGGTGCTCAGCGCCAGCGCGATGATCAGACCGACGGCGACGACGACGATGTCGCCGCGCATGACGAAGTTCTTGAATCCCTTGAGCATGACCGGCTCCCGAGCTTCGGACATTTCGGACGTGACGCTCCGAACGCTACCTTTTGCCCGCCCGAAACCGGTGGAGCCGCCCGGGTGCCCCCGGGCGGCCCCTCGGCCGTCGTCCTCCGGCCGTCGCTCCCCGCGCTACTTGCCGGCGCGGATGGTGAAGGGCAGCCGCTTGGACGAGAACGCCTGGTCGCCGTTGCTCACCGAGAAGCCGCTGTCCGCCGCGACCACGTCCCGGGGAGCGGAGCCGGCGACGGCCAGCCGCAGCCGGTAGACGGCCTGGGCGCCCGGGGCGAGCGCGGTCCGGTTCGGGCGCAGCGTGGCGCCCATGCCCGGGTCGCAGCCGCCGGCCGTCAGGGCGACCTTCTCCCAGCCGTGACCCGGCCGGTACTGCTGGAGCACCAGGTCCTTGGGGGTCAGGGCGTGCCGCTTGCCCGCGCCGTAGGCGTAGTAGTTGACGTTCAGCGCCGGGTAGGCGCGGTTGGTGGTGTTGCGCACCGTGATGGTGAAGGGGTGCGCCGCGCCGCCGCGCGTCAGCTTCGTGGTGCCGCTCGTCCAGCCGGTGACGGAGACCTGCGGCCGGGTGGCGGTCACGGTGCGGGACGGAGCCCGGTAGGTGTGGCCCCGGCCGTCGGCGACGGACGCGTTGACGGTGAGGGTGCCGGGCCGGTCGAGGTCCTGGAACCGCAGGGCGACGGCGTACGGGTGCTTGGCGCTCGCCTTGGGGGCCGAGACGGGGAAGGTGAACGTGCCCCGGTGCGGCCAGCTGCCGCCGCCGGAACGGGTGCCGAGGTCCACCCAGGCGTGCTTGGCGGGCTCGTACCGCTGGATCGCCACCGAGTCGGTGCTGAAGCCGCGGCTGCTGACGTCGAGGCGCGCCGTGCCCTTGGCAACGGGGGTGCGCAGGGTCAGACCGGCCTTGGACCACAGGCCGATGGGCGCCTGGGCGGAGGCGACGGAGTAGGAGAGCGCGCCCTTGCCCGCCAGGGTCGGCGGCACTTCCGGCGCCTGGTCCCGGTCGGCGGCGGGCACCGCCGGCGCGGCGGAGGCGCGGAAACCGCCGCAGTCGGGTTTGGCCGGCGCGGTCCGCGCCGCCGGAGCTGCCTCGGCCGACGCCGCGGTACCCGCGAGCACGACCCCGGCCGCCAGTACCACCGCCGCCTTCCCGGCCGCCTTCCGCACGCCCGACGACCGCCGCTGTGCGACTCTCTCTGTCATCAACTGTCCCCGCATTCGGGTTGTGTCCACCTCTGCACGATTCCGGTTGGGGAGAGGGGATTCCCCCGCTGGGGGTTCCCTCCGCCGCGTCCGGACCCACTCGTTCTCTCCCGCGGCCCCGAGAAGGGGTGAACGCGTGTGGTTCCGGCTTCCGTTCGGGGAACACTAGCGGGCCGTCAGGACCGGCGCACCAGCGCCCCGGCCGCTCGGGCCGCGATGTCACCCCGAGGCCGCCGCATCACCACCAGAACGGCGACCGCCGCCGCGGCCAGCACGCCCGCGGAAACCAGCGCGGCGAGGTGCAGCCCTTCCGTGAAAGCCCGGCTGACGATCCGTCCGATGGCGCCGTCACGCCCGGAATCCCACCCTCCGCCGGCCGTGACCGAGCGCACCGACCGCGCGGCGTCGGCCCCTCCGCCGGACGGCAGCCGGTCGCGCAGCGCGGCCTCGAAGCGCGTCGTGAACACCGCGCCCAGGACGGCCACTCCGGCCACCCCGCCCACCTCGCGGGTCATGCTCGTCGTCGCGGAGGCCATACCTGCCCGCTCGGCCGGCACCGCGCCCAGCACGGCGACGGAGACGGGCGTGAACACGAGGCCGAGACCGAGGCCGACGACACCCAGGAGCCAGCCGAAGTCGGCCAGGCGCGCGTCGGGCCCGTAGCGGGCGAAGGCGGCGAGGGCCGACGCGACGAGGAGGAGGCCGGTGGCGAGCGGCGGCCGCGGGCCGAAGCGGGCGCACAGCCGCCCGGCGGCGACCGAGGCCACGGCGGTCGACAGGGTGCACGGCGCCATGGCCCAGCCCGCCTCCGTGGGCGACAGCCCCAGGACGTACTGGAGGTGGAGGGTGAGGAACGTCCCGAGGCCGAAGAAGCCGAAGGCGGCGGCGCATCCCGCCCAGGCGGCGGTGCCGGCGATCCGGTTGGTCAGCAGGCGCAGGTCCGCCATCGGCGCCGCGGACCGCCGCTCGACGGCCACGAAGGCGGCCAGGGCGAGCAGCGCCACGGCTCCGGCGCCGGCCACCCGGACGTCGCACCACCCCCGGACGGGCCCCTCGACCAGCGCGTACACCAGGGCGCCGAGTCCGAGCGCGACGGTGGTCTGGCCTGCCGGGTCGGTACGGACGGCGGACCGGGGGACGTCCGGGAGCACCAGGTAGGCGAGGACCAGGCCGACGATCCCGACGGGCACGTTGATCCAGAAGACGCTCGCCCATCCGAAGTGGTCGACCAGAGGCCCGCCGACGACGGGGCCGAGGGCGAGTCCCGAGCCGGAGACCCCGCTCCAGATGCCGATCGCGCGGGCCCGTTCGGCGTCCCCGGTGTAGACGTGCCGGAGGATGGCGAGCGAGCCCGGGGTCAGCAGGGCCGCCCCCAGCCCCTGGACCGCCCGTCCCGCGACGAGGGCCGGAAGGCCGCCGGCGAGCGCGGACAGCGCGGAACCGCCGGTGAACAGGGCGAGGCCCGCGAGGTAGACCGGCCGTCTGCCCCACCGGTCCCCCAGCGCCCCGCCGCCGAGCAGCAGGGCGGCGTACACCAGGGCGTACGCCTCCACCACCCACTGGAGCCCGGCCGTTCCGATGCGCAGCTCGCTGCCGATGGCGGGCAGCGCGGTGGTCACGACGAGGTTGTCGAGCATGGCCATGAAGAGGCCGGAACAGAGCGTCGGCAGCACGAGCCGCGCACGGCCCCCGGTTCCCGTACCCACACCACTCCCCTAACAATGTTAGACGCTTCCCTAACGGCGTTAGTGTCGGCCTAACGGTGTTAGATTGCAAGCCGTCGAGTGGAACCCGGGGAGGACGAGGACGATGGCAGGACGCCGGACGGCCGGAAACACCTCGCTGACCAGGGAGGACCTGGCGGATGCCGCGCTGCGGCTGCTGGAGCGGGAGGGCCCCAAGGGGCTGACCATGCGCAAGGTGGCCGCCGAGGTGGGCGTTCAGGCGGCCTCCCTGTACTGGCACGTCCAGAACAAGGAGGAGTTGCTCGACCTCGCCGCCGACGCGCTCTGGGAGGGCTACGTCCCGCTCCCGCCCGACCGCGTGCCCGCGCCCGGGGACTGGCGCGACTGCGTCGCGACCGCCGCCCGGCGGCTGCGGGCACACCTGCTGGCGCACGCGTCCGCCGTGCGGGTGCTCGCCGGGCGCTTCGCGCCGGGGGCGCGGGCCCTCGGCCCGCTGGAGGAGACGTTCGGGATGCTGCGCCGCCTCGGCTTCGGTCCCGCGGACACGGCCCTCGGCGCCTACACCGTCATGATCTGGGTGCAGGGCTTCGTCCTGCACGAGGCCGTGCCCATGTCGGCCGCCGAGGAGCGCGGGGCGACGCCCGCCGAGGCCGTCGCGGAGACCCGCCGACGCCTGGCCGAACTGCCCGCCGAGCGCTACCCGCACCTCGTCGCCCTGGCCGGGGAGCTCACCGGGCCGGACATGGACAGCCGCTTCGAGTTCGGCCTGGACCGGCTGCTGGACGGGCTGGGAGCGCTGCGGCAGGCCGGTCCCGAGTGAGCGGGCCGGGGCCCGCGGCTTGGGAGGGATGTGACGTCTGTGATGTGCTGTGGCCTCCCGTCGCTCGATCCCACACGCCAGGAGGCGCCCCAGCATGGCCCGGATACCGATAGCCAAGGCACCGTCGGGGAGACGGTGCCCAACGGAGACGGCGTCGGGCCGGCCTCCCGGGGGACGCGGTCCGGGCCGTCGCCCCGCTCTTCCCGCCGCCGCCGTCCGGTTCCTGCGGCTCGACCGGCTCGACGCCGTGGACCGGACCGTGCTCGGTCTCTACGCCCTCACCCGGATCGCCGTCCTGATCACGGGCTACTGCTCGGCCTGGATGTTCACCTCCGACCCCGAGGCCCGTGAGACGCCCTCGTTTCTGTCGCTGTGGGCGCGCTGGGACTGGGACTTCTTCTCGCGCATCGCCCAGGGCGGCTACTTCGCCGAGCCCGGCGCCCCCGGCTCCGCCCGCCCGGACAACCGGGAGGCGTTCTTCCCCGGCCTGCCCATGGTCCTGCGCGCCGTGCACACCGTGGTGCCGAGCTGGCCGCTGACCGGACTGCTGATCTCCCTCGTCGCCGGTGCGGTGGCCGCCGTGGCCCTCGCCCGGATCGCGCGGCTGCGCCTCCCGGCGGAGACCGGGGAGCGGGCGGGGCCGCGTGCCGCGCTGTTCCTGCTGGTGTCGCCGTGCGCGGTGTTCCTGGCGGTCGGCTACACGGAGGCCCTGTTCCTGGCCTTCGCCCTGCCGGCCTGGCTGGCCGCCGAGCGGCACCGCTGGGCGCTCGCCGGAGTGCTGGGCGCCCTGGCCACGACCGTCCGCGTCAGCGGCCTCTTCCTCGCGGCGGCGCTCGTCGTCCGGTTCCTGGTCGCCGGACGGGAGCACCGGCGGTGGCGCTCGGCCGGCTGGCTGGCGCTCCCGGGCCTGCCCGCCCTGGCCTACAGCTGGTACCTCCAGGCGCACACCGGCGACTGGATGGCCTGGAAGCACGCGCAGGAGCGCGGCTGGTACCGGCAGTTCCACACCCCCTGGGAGTCCTGGCTGCACACCTGGGACGCCGCCTTCTCGCACGCCCACCCCACGAGCTACGCGGCGATGTTCCAGGCGGAGCTGCTCGCCATGGCGGTCGGGGTGCTGCTGCTGGCACTGCTGGTGCGGCGGCGGCAGTGGCCGGAGGCGGTGTACATCGGACTGAGCCTGTGGGCCCTGGGCACCTCGTACTGGTACATGTCCGTGCCCCGGGCCACCCTGCTGTGGTGGCCGCTCTGGGTCGCGCTCGCGGTGGCGAGCGTGCGCCGGCCGTGGATCCGCGCCGGCTACCTGACGGTGGCGGCCCCCCTGGCGACCGTGCTCGCCCTCGCCTTCACGTCCGGCAAGTGGGCCGGCTGATTCACCTCCGGCGCGTGGGCCGGCCCACGCGCCCCGGCGAGTGGGCCGGCCGAGCGGTCAGCGCTCGCCGGCCACGGCGTCGCGCCCCTCGGGCGCGGCCGTACCGCCGGCCGCCTCCAGACTCCAGCTCGCCAGCAGCCGCAGGGACTCGGCGGACGCCGACCCCGGCTCGGCGTGGTACGTGACCAGCCGCTGGTCCTGGTCCACGGGCAGCACCAACGTCTCGCAGGCCAGGGTCAGCGGGCCGACGACGGGGTGGCGCAGCTCCTTGACGCCGAAGCACTTGTCGCGGACGTCGTGGGCGGCCCACAGCCCCCGGAACTCCGGGCTCTTCATGGAGAGCTCGCCGATGAGCGAGGCCAGGGCGGGGTCGTCGGGGTAGCAGCCGGCGTGGGTGCGCAGCAGCGCGACGATGTCGGCCGCCTTGCCGTCCCAGTCGGCGTAGAGCTCCCGGGTCGCCGGGTCGAGGAAGACCATCCAGGCCATGTTGCGCCGCTGCGGGGGCAGGGCGCCGAAGTCGCCCAGCAGCGCGGTGTTCATCCGGTTCCAGGCGAGGATGTCCAGCCGCCGGCCCAGCACGTGCGCGGGCACGTTCTCCATCGCGTCCAGCAGGTGCCGCACGGCGGGCCGGACGCGCTGCGGCCGGTCGGCGGGCCGCCGCGGCCGGTTGTCGGGGCGGGCCAGCTTGTGCAGGTGGTGCCGTTCGGCCGCGTCCAGCCGGAGCGCGTCGGCGATGGCGTCCAGCACCGACGCCGACACGTTCTGGCCGCGGCCCTGTTCGAGGCGGGTGTAGTAGGCGACGCTCACCCCCGCGACCTGCGCGAGCTCCTCACGGCGCAGCCCCGGCACCCGCCGCCGCCCGCCGAAGGGCTTCAGCCCGACGTCCTCCGGCCGCAGCCTGGCCCGCCGGGAGCGGAGGAATTCGCTGAGCTCTGTCACTTTGGTTGCCACGCGTCCACCCTAGCCAAGGCTAGGGCGTTACTCGCTGCAACCGTCGGGTGACGGGCGCCGCGCGTCACGGCGCTAGCACGGCAGCGTGATCCGGTACGAGCGCTCGCTCGGCTTGATGTCGTTCGCGTCGTCGGTCCAGTAGGGACCCTTCTGGCGGAACGTGAAAGTGACGGTGTACGTCCCGCAGGAGAAGGGGTTCTGATTGGTGTCGTCCGACAGCTCGCGCGCGACCTGCTGTCGGTGGGACCCGTACCAGCTGCTCGTCCCGTCCTTGTCGAGCGACCCCTCGCCCGTCCAGTCGGCGGGGTAGTCGGGGCTTGCGCTGTACCAGGAGCCACCCCAGTAGTAGGTGTTATTGCGGGTGCTCACCCGTACAGCGTCGTCGGAGTGGTCGGAGTGGCTGCCGACGTGCAGACACACCTGGACGTCGGCGTACGTGTATCCGCCACCGCCGTAGAGGTTCTCGGTGGGGGCGCAGTAGTCGCCGGAGGGGACGGCCGCCGCGCGGGCCGGCGCGGCGGGGGCCGGGGTGGCGAGCAGGCAGCCCGAGAGCGCCACCACCGAAGCCAGGGCGAGCATCCCGCATCTTCCGAGCGCAGAGCGAACCATTGCGGACCTCCCGTGCCCCTGCCCGCACCGGTGGGCTCCGATGCGGTGGAGTACCAGAGCAGCACGTGCCGCACACGTATGACCCGCCCCGCGACCGGATCCCATCCCATCAAGTGAGGAGTCGATGACCTGTGCGCGCCCCGGTGCCCCGGCGCAAGGTGGTCCTGCCAGTGGTAGGAACCGTGAGCCTACGTTGAACGGGGCCCTGGCTGACCGCCCCGCCGGCTCGCATGATCGAAGGCATGAACAGCATGACCGTCGCCGCGTACGCCGCACCGGCCCCGAAGGCCCCGCTCCACAAGACGACCATCACCCGCCGCGCCCTGGGGGCGCACGACATCCTCATCGACATCAAGTACGCGGGCATCTGCCACTCCGACATCCACACCGTCCAGGGCGACTGGGGCGACCGCGTCTACCCGATCGTCCCCGGCCACGAGATCGCCGGCGTGGTCGCCGCGGTCGGCGCCGAGGTCACCCGGTACGCCGTCGGCGACCGGGTCGGCGTGGACTGCTTCGTCGACTCCTGCCGCACCTGTGACAACTGCCGCGCCGGTCTCCAGCAGTACTGCACGGGCGAGTCGGGCATGATCGGCACCTACGCCGCCACCGGCCGGGACGGTGAGCAGACTCAGGGCGGCTACTCGACCCACGTCGTGGTGGACGAGGAGTACGTCCTGCGCATCCCGGACGCCATCCCGCTGGACACCGCCGCCCCGCTGCTGTGCGCGGGCGTGACCCTGTACTCCCCGCTCGCCCACTGGCAGGCGGGCCCGGGGAAGAAGGTCGCGATCGTCGGTCTGGGCGGCCTGGGCCACCTCGGTGTGAAGATCGCGCACGCGATGGGCGCCGAGGTCACCGTCCTCAGCCAGTCGCTGCGCAAGCGGGAGGACGGCCTGCGGCTCGGCGCCGACCACTACCGGGCCACCTCCGACCCGGCCACCTTCGAGGAGCTGGCGGGCACCTTCGACCTGATCGTCAACACCGTCTCGGCCGAGCTGGACCTGGACGCCTACCTGGGCCTGCTGCGGCCGGGCGGCACCATGGTCCAGCTCGGCGGCCCCGAGAAGCCGCTGGCCGTCTCGCCGTTCGCCCTGATCACGCACCGCAAGTCGCTCGCCGGCTCGATGATCGGCGGCATCCCCGAGACCCAGGAGACGCTGGACTTCTGCGCCGAGCACGGCATCGCCGCCGAGGTCGAGGTGATCGAGGCCGCCCGGGTCAACGAGGCGTACGAGCGGGTGCTGGCCGGTGACGTCCGCTTCCGGTTTGTCATCGACACCGCCACCATCTGACCGCGCGCGGGAGGCCCCCGGGACGCCGTAAGGGCGCACCCGGGGGCCGTCGCACGGATCATCTCACGGCAGTTGGGCCCCGACGGCGCGCAGGGCGGTGGTGACGGGCTGGAAGAACGTCTCGCCTCCGGAGGAGCAGTTGCCGCTGCCGCCGGAGGTGATGCCGAGCGCGGAGGACCCTGCGAACAGGGCGCCGCCGCTGTCGCCCGGCTCGGCGCAGACGGTGGTGTCGATCAGCCCTCTGACCGTGCCCTCCGCGTAGTTGACGGTGGCGTTCAGCCCGGTGACCTGGCCGCCGTGCACCCGGGTGGTGCTGCCGCTGCGCTGCACCCGCTGGCCCACGGTGGCCTCGGCGGCGGCGGTGATGGTCTGCTGCCCGCCGTTGTAGAGGTCGACCGCGCTGGGGTGGGCGATGTTGGCGGTGTACTGGACGAGCGCGTAGTCGCTGCCCGGGAAGACGGACTTGACCACCCTGCCGATGGCGGCGCCGCCCTGCCGGTCGGACCAGGTGGACGAGATGTTGCCGCAGTGCCCGGCGGTGAGGAAGTGCGGCTGCCCGTTCCTGGTGACGTTGAAGCCCAGGGAACAGCGGGCCCGCGAGGCGTAGATGGCGTCGCCGCCGGCCAGGGTCGGCCGGAAGGCGCCGGGGACGCGGACCAGGGTCGCCGCGTCGCCGAGGGAGGCCACGGTCTCGTTCAGCCGGGCCAGTCCGGCGCCGCGCACGGTGCTGTCGGCCTTGACGACGACCTTGTCGGTGCGCGGGTCGACCGACCACGCCGTGCCGGGGATACGCGCCCGGGCGTCCAGGGTCCGCTCGGCCGCGGCGAGCCGCTGGGCCGAGCGGGCGACCGTACGCGGTTCGGCGCCGGCCGCCCGCACCGCGGCGGCGGTCTTCGCGTCGACGACGTTGACGACCAGTTTCCGGGCCGCGGCGTCGTAGTAGGCGCCGGCGGTACGGTCGCCGAGGTCATGGGTGATCCGCTGGGCGAGCGCGCCCGCCTGGGCGTCCGTCAGCGGGGTGGGGTCCGGCACGGGTGAGGCGCCCGCGCCCTGTGCGCCGAGGGCGGTCGCGGTCATGACCGCCGCCGCTGTCGCGGCCAGGGCGGCGCGGCGCGCGCGTGTCCGTCGTGTGGTCAACTCGACCTCCTGTGAGGGGGGTGTGCCCGCCGTTCACGGCGGGCCCGGAGGCAGGCGAGAGGCCGGCCGCGACGACCATGCGTTCGTCGCGTCCATGCCAAACGTGGACCGAGTATCGGACCGCTCCCGTCCGCCTACAAGATACGAGGCAGTCCGACTCCCGTGAGACACACGGGAATGCGTCACCCCCGGACACCTCCCCCGGCCGCCCCACGACCACCCACTC
>NZ_JBPQTX010000139.1:0-17096 GCF_051386555.1 Streptomyces sp. URMC 126 | reverse complement strand
ATTCGGGGTGGGTGGCTTGTGCGGCGGGGGGCGGGCGTCATGGCGGTTCCGGCGGTACAAACCGCCGGCCCGTCGTCGCGGTTCATGCCTCACGGGCCCGTCGTCGCGGGTCCCGCGTCACCAACCGGCTCCGGGCTCGGCCGGTTCGCCCCGCGTCCGTCTCCCCTGAGGCGCGGCTCAGCCGCCCGGCCGGTCGACGAGGGACGCGGGCGGCTCGTCGTCCATCTCGAAGGCGAGCGGGAAGGGAGCGTGGCCGGCCAGCCGGAACCAGCGCACCACGCGGTGCCGGCGTACCGCCCGCGCGGCGCGGACCGCGTCGTTGTGGAAGCGGCGGGCCATCGGTACCCGGCGAACGGCCTGGTCGAGCTCCACCAGCGACTCCTCACCGCCGGGCGCCTCCCGGACGGCCGCCGTCTGCGCGCTTTCGGCGAAGACCGCGCGCAGTGCCTGGCTCAGCTCGCTCTCGGCGACCTCGCGCTGCTCCTCCTCCGCCTGACGGGCGGCGTGCGCGGCCTGATAGAGGACGATCGACGCGGCCGGGTCGAGGACCCCGGCGGTGGCCAGCTCCTGGGCAACCGAGGCGCGGCGCAGCAGTTGGGCGTCGAGGGCCGCGCGCGCCGCGTCGATACGGCTGTGCAGCCGGTCCAGCCGGCCGGCGGTCCAGCTGAGGTAGACGCCGACGAGGACCAGGGCGGCCACCGTCCACACGAAGATCCAGAGAGAATCCGTCACGCCGGGTCACAGTACCCGCCCGGCCGGGGGCCGCCGGACACGTCCCGGGACGGCCGCTCCACCCAGGGGTGGACGACGGGTGGAGACGGGCGTCCGCCGGAATCGACCCGTGCTCCGATCCGTCTCCACCCAGCCCGCGCCTAGGGTCGTGCGTGGCAGAACTCCCGTCCACACGGCGGGTCTTCGCCGCTCCCGCTCTCGGGAATCCGTCGAGGCAAGGGCAAGGGAGTCGTCCCATGCGACCGCGCATCCCGCACGTCCCGCGCGCCAGGCGCGCACTGATCGTCACCCCCGTCGTCGTCATCGTCCTCCCGTTGGCGCTGTACTACGTACTTCGCGCCCAGGGCGTTCCCGCTTGGCAGGCGTTGCTGCTCGGCAGCGTCCCGCCGGTCGCGCACTCCCTGGCAGCGGCTTTCCGGGGCCGCCGCGCCGAGTACGTGGATCTGCTGGTGACCGGGCTGCTCCTGATATCCGCCGCGGCTTCGCTGGTCAGCGGCGATGCCCGGGTGCTCCTTCTCAAGGACGCGCTGCTTCCGGCGGCTCTCGGCCTGGGTATAGGGGCCACTCTGTGGACCGCCCGCCCGTTCGCCTTCCGGTTCGGCAGCCGGTTGCGTTCGGAAGCGGCGGCCGAGCGAGCGGAACGGCACTGGCGGGAGTCCCCCGCCTTCCGGCGGGCACTGCGGTGGCTCACCGTGTTGTGGGCCGGCGCGGAACTGCTCGACGCGCTGCTGAGCGCGACGGAGGCGCTGGCCCTGCCCGTCGATGTGGTCCCGCTGCTGGGTCGGGCGCAGTCCTTGGCCGTCATGGGCGCGGTGGCGTTTCTCAGCCTCCACCGCAGCCGCCGCTTCCGCGCTCGGTACGGGATCCCGCTGTTCGGCTTCCGGGAACCGACGGGTGGGGGCGAGGCGCACGCGGAGGTGGCAGGGGCAGCGGCGGAGATAGGGGCAGCGGCGGAGATACAGCCCTTCCCTGAAGAATCACCGTGTTCAAGCGTCGCGGAGAAGCGAGGGCGAGTTGGGTACCCGGCATGTGAAGTGGGTGCCGGATCGTGAGCGATGCGGGACCTTGCCGCCGGACGGTGTCCTCTGGCGGCGGGATATGCCGGAGGCGGTGGCGCGGATTGGTCTGAGGCCGGGCGATCCGATGTTCGTCGGGCCGGACGGCATGGTCGATGCGGACCGTCGCGAACTCGTCCGGCCCAGGCGCGACGCACATCCGGCTGCTGCTGCGGTTCCTCTCCTCGTGGGGTGAGCCATGGCGGTGTACGACAGAGCAGGACCTGGTCGATTAGCGGAACTGGCGGTGTGGGGCGCCGGGGAATTCTGGGCGGATCGGCGGGTCCGAGTGGGACCGCAAGGCAGCCGCGTTCACCAAGCTGTTTGTGTGGGGGAAGGTCGCTCTCCCCTTCCGGCGGATGTCTCCCTGCGTGTCAGGACGGCGTCTGCCGATGTGGTGGCGGCGGCGCCGGGGAGGCTGTCAGCAGCGCTGTGGCGGTGATCCGCAAGCGCACGGGCGTGGGCGTGCTCCGTCGGGAGGGGTGTGGGTCGGAGAACTTCCCTGCCCGCCTGCCGTGGAGACGATTCTGCAGCGCTGAGGCTGAAGGAAAGACTCTCGTGGAGTGGCACGTCGGCGGCGGCACCCGCTGCCCCCCAGCTCGCCGCCGACCGCCGCCGACCGTCCGGTGAACATCGCCTCGCTCCGGGCCGGGCGGCGTGCCGGTCGCTCGATCGGCTACGCCGGGAAGACAAGAAGGGTGTTCTCTACCTTTCTGGGTAGAGAGTCCCAATCATCGCGAATCCACGATAGGCCCCGAGGTGATCCAGTCGGCTCACGGCCGGTGACGTAGACCGGTACGGGCTCGGCGCCCGGCTGCGGGGTCGCCGCCCTGAGGGTGGACGTCAAGCGCCGAGGGAGAAGACGCGGAAATGCAGGGAGGACGGACCGATGGAAGTGGAGCCGTACTCGCCGGCTTGCCGGAAGGTGCTGGAACGGGGCGAGCACGTCATGCTCGGAGTCAGCACCGGCAACAGCTACTTTTCCCAGGTCACCGTCGCGGCGCTGCTGCGCTGGGCCCTTGACCGCTTCGCCTCTGTCGACCTCGTCTACTCGGATGCCCACCTGGACACCATGCGCGTAGCCGACGGGGACAGCCCCGCACATGCCGCCGCCGGCGCCAGGCGGTCGCTCAAGGACATGCGGCGACGGCTTCGACGAGCCGTTGAGCAGGTCACGCCCGCTGGTGCCGAGCTCCGCGTCCGGTCCATCTCCGAGTACGCGGCTCTGCCCGGCTACGAACCGGTCCGGCAGCGGCTGGAAGCCGCATTCGCGCGGGATCGGAAGCTGACCGCGGCCTGCGAGACCCATATCGATACCTGGCTCGCCTCCCGTGAACGGACGGACGGGCGGCAGGAGGACCGTCGACAGGCGGCACTGGCATATCTCAAGGCCGAGCTTCCCCTGATCACCTCCACGCCCGAGATCCGTGGGGTCAGCACCTCCCTGTTCTGCTACCACATCCCGATGCCGATCGTGAATGAACTACGAGGCCTCACCGACTACTGGCACCCCGGACAAGGACACGCTGTAGTCCGACCCGAAGCTCACGGCACGTAACGCCGCCGGCCCGGTGGCCATCGGTTGACCGGCGCGGACGGCGTCACCGCCCCCGCGCCCCGGAAGAAGGGCACGCACTCGCAGGACGGAACCCGCCCCCGCACGCGGGGGCGAAGCCCGGAGGCCGGGGCCTGGGAAGGACCGTGGCAGACGACTTGGCGGGGGAGCTTAGTCCGGAGCCGGAGCCGGGGCCGGGGCCTCGGCAGGGGCAAGGAGCCAAGGGTTCAGGGCTGACCGGGGTGAGGCCACGGTAGGTACCGAGGCTCCCTCCGGGCTCCGAGCGAGGTTGTGCTCCCAGACTCTTGGCCGGTCCCGGTCTAAGCCCCAGGCCGGGGCCCGGCCCGGGGCTCGGTTCAGGACCGGCGTCGCGCGTCCGGTTCCCGGATCAGTCCCGGGCGAGGCCCAATCGGGCCCGCAGGCCCAGTCGTTCGTCGGTGGCGACGGAGGCCGCTCCGGCGGTGACCGTCTCGTAGACGGCGAGGATGTCGGCGCCGACGGTCGACCAGTCGAAGCGGCGTACGTGCCGGCTGCCCCGCTCGCTCAGCTCCGCCCGGCGGGCGGGGTCGGCGAGGAGACGGACGGCCGCGGCGGCCAGAGCGTCGGCGTCCTCGTTGGCGAACAGCTCACCGGCGGCGCCCCGGTCCAGAACCTGGGCGAAGGCGTCCAGGTCGCTGGCGAGGACCGGAGCGCCGGCCGACATCGCCTCGACGAGGATGATGCCGAAGGACTCGCCACCGGTGTTGGGGGCCACATAGAGGTCGACGCTGCGGAGGAGCCGGGCCTTGTCCTCGTCGCTGATCATTCCGAGGAACTCGACGGCGTCCCGCGCCTCGGGGGGCAGGGCGGCGACGGCCTCCTCCTCGTCGCCGCGTCCCGCCACCAGCAATCGAGTGCCGGGACGCTCGGCGAGGATCTTCGGCAGGGCACGCATCAGGACGGGCAGGCCCTTGCGGGGCTCGTCGATCCGGCCGATGAAGCCGATCGTCGCCGGGCGGTCGGGGGCGACGGAGGCGTCGTCCGGGAGGGGAAGCGAGGGCGCGCCGGAGGTACCGACGCCCTCCCGGGCGCGGGAGGCGGGGTCCCGCGGGACCGGCGCGGCGGATCCGCGCGCACCGGGCAGGGCATCGGCCGGCAACAGGGCTCCGACGCCGGGCGGGACGGACCCGGCGTCACCGGCGGTGCCCGCATCGGACACGACGGCCGCACCGGACACGGCGTCCGCGCCGGATGCGGGGTCCGTACCGGAAGGCGTACCCCCGTCCGGACGACCGCTCTCGCGGGTGCCCGTGCCCATCCATTCGGGGCGCGGTTCGGCGCGGGCGAAGAAGTCGACGTCGACGCCGTTGGGGATGACGACCGCGTCCCCGCCCAGGTGCTCGACCAGGGTCCTGCGGGCGTACTCGCTCACGGCGATGCGCGCGCTGATCTTCTCCAGGGCGGGCTGGAGGATCGGATAAGCGGCGATCATCGCCCGGGAGCGGGGGTTGGAGGTGTGGAAGGTGGCGACGATGGGCCCCTGGGCGGCCCAGCAGGCCAGCAGGCCCAGCGACGGGGAGGTGGGTTCGTGGATGTGGATGACGTCGAAGTCGCCGTCGTGGAGCCAGCGGCGCACCCGGGCGGCGGAGAGGAAACCGAAGTTGAGACGGGCCACCGAGCCGTTGTAGGGCACGGGGACGGCCCGGCCAGCCGAGACCACGAAGGGAGGCAGCGCCGTGCCGTCGTCCGACGGGGCCAGGACGGAGACCTCGTGTCCTCGCCTGATGAGGTGCTCGGCGAGGTCGCGGATGTGGAACTGGACGCCGCCGGGCACGTCCCAGGAGTAGGGGCAGACGATCCCGATCCTCACGGCGCCTCCGTCCCGGGGCCGGCGGCCTGACGTGGACCGGATTCGGGGTGCGTCCCGGAGTCGCGACCCGGACCGAGGTCGGCACGCGAGCCGGAGCCGGCACGTGGATCGGAGCCCGCACGTGAGTCGGAGCCCGCACGTGAGTCCGGGCCGGGGCCCGGATCAGAGCCCGCACGCGAGCCGGAGTCGAGACGTGTCTCCGGTTCCGCCGTCGGGCCCGGGTCAGGGGTCGCCCCGGGCTCCGGCCGTCGGTCGCCGCCCGTCGGGGACAGGTCGGCGAGCCAGAGCCGCTGGAGCATGTGCCAGTCCTGCGGGTGCTCGGCGATGCCCTCGGCGAACGCGTCGGCCAGAGCCTGGGTCATCGCGGCGGCCTTCTGCGGCCGGGTGCCCGTCTCCGGGGCCTCGACGGGCGGGTGCACCCGCCCGCGGAGCACCGGGGAGCGGTCGTACCAGAGGGTGACCGGCAGCAGGACGGCGCCGGTCTGGACGGCCAGCCGGGCCGGGCCGCCGGGCATCTTGGCGGCCTCGCCGAAGAAGGAGACCTCTATGCCGTGGGCGGACAGGTCGCGGTCGGCGACCAGGCAGACCAGACCGCCGGCGCGCAGCCGCCGGGAGAGGACGCCGAAGGCGGTGCCTCCGGCGTGCGGGAGGACCTCCATGCCCAGGCCCTCGCGGTAGGCCACGAAACGGTCGTACAGCGACTCGGGCTTCAGCCGCTCGGCGACGGTGGTGAAGGGGACGCCGAGCCGGGTGGTGACCCAGGCGCCGGCGAGGTCGTAGTTGCCCATGTGGGGCAGGGCGAGGATGACGCCGCGCCCGGCGTCGAGCGCCTTCTCCAGGTGGTGCAGCCCCTCGGGCGCGAAGCCGGAACGGATCCGCTCGCGGCTCCAGGCCGGCAGCCGGAAGGATTCCATCCAGTAGCGCATGTAGGAGCGCATGCCCTCCCGCGACAGCCGGGCGAGGCGGGCGGGCGAGGCGTCGGGGACGACCCGGGCGAGGTTGGCCTCCAGCCGGAGTACGCCCTTGCCGCGCCGCCGCCAGGTCTGGTCGGCGATCTCGCGGCCGAGGCGCGTCGCCACCGGTTCCGGGAGCCGCTTGACGGCGCCCCACCCCAGCCCGTACAGGGCGTCCGTCAGCTGGTCCTTCACCCGGTCTCTCCCCCTCCCACCGGCAGTGCGGCGTCCGCCTCGGCCGCCTCCCGGCGGACGGTCACCACCCGCTGGATCAGTGTCACGAAGCTGCCGGCGGCCACGATCCACAGGGCGATCGGGAGCAGCACCTGGATGCCGGGGACGCCGAACTTGTGCAGCCCGGAGAACCCGCAGGCCACCAGCGAGATGACGAGCCGCTCGGCGCGCTCGACCAGGCCGTTCACCTTCACCGGCAGACCGATGCTCTCCCCGCGCGCCTTGGTGTAGGACACCACCTGGCCGCTGGCGAGGCAGAACATCGACACGGCGCACAGCATGATGCTGTGCCCCTCGTAGCTCGCGTACCACAGGGCGAGGCCGCCGAAGATGGCCGCGTCGGCGACCCGGTCCAGCGTCGAGTCGAGGAAGGCCCCCCACCGGCTGGAGCGGCCGAGCTGCCGCGCCATGTTGCCGTCGACCAGGTCGGAGAAGACGAAGAGGGTGATGGTGACCGTGCCCCAGAAGAACTCGCCCTGGGGGTAGAAGACCAGCGCTCCCGCCACCACACCACCGGTACCGATGAGGGTCACCGCGTCGGGACTGACGCCGAGGCGGATGAGCAGGGCGGCGAACGGCGTGAGAACACGCGTGAAGAACGCACGCGCGTACTTGTTCAGCATGGCCTTCCCGAAGGGTCGTGTGCGGGCCGCGTAGCCGAAGGGCCACCGGCTGGCCCATCGTAGCCAGGCCGCGGCGGCCCGCCGCGCCCGCGTCGGACACCTCGGCCATGGCACGGATCACTCCACCGGCGCCCCGGCCCCGGCCGCGCCCCCGGCACGCGGGCGGAGCACGCCACCCGAATGGCCGCGCTCCCCCGGGGAGCGCCGAGGGCAGCGCGCGCCGGGGCGGGTGGTCGCGCCACGGTGTGCGACGTATGGACGCAGCGTGACCACGGTGGAAAGCTCGAAGGATCGCAGGTGTCAACCGGAAGGCGAGGCACATGGGCGAGAAGACGAACCACGCCGGTCATCCCGGGGCCGCGGGCAGAGCAGCGGCGGCCGACCGGCCCGGCGACCTACGGAACGTGGTGCTGGTCGGCCACAGAGGCTCCGGCAAGACGACCCTCGTGGAGGCACTGGCCCTGGCCACCGGCGCGGTCACCCGCGCGGGCCGGGTCGAGGACGGCGCCGCCGTCTCCGACTACGACGAGATCGAGCACCGCCAGCAGCGCTCGGTGCAGCTGTCGGTGGTCCCGGTGGAGTGGGCGGGCATCAGGATCAACCTGCTGGACACCCCCGGCTACGCCGACTTCGTCGGGGAGCTGCGGGCCGGGCTGCGGGCGGCCGACGCCGCGCTGTTCGTGGTCTCGGCGGCGGAGGGCGGCGAGGGCGTCTCGGGCGCCACCCGCGCCCTGTGGGAGGAGTGCGCGGCCGTGGGCATGCCGCGCGCGATCGTGGTGACGCACCTGGAGGCGGCGCGGGCGGACTTCGACGCCATGACGGAGACCTGCCGCGCCGCCTTCGGCGGTGACTCCCCGGAGAGCGTGCTGCCGCTCTACCTCCCGGTACACGGCCCCGAGGGCCCGGACGGGCACCGTCCGGTCACCGGGCTGACCGGGCTGCTCTCCCGCCGCGTCTTCGACTACGCGGCCGGCGAGCGCACCGAGGCCGAGCCGGATCCGGACCTGCTGCCGGTGCTGGAGGCCGCCCGCAACCGGCTGATCGAGGGGATCATCGCCGAGAGCGAGGACGAGACCCTCATGGACCGCTACCTCGCCGGCGAGGACATCGACGTCAAGACCCTGATCGAGGACCTGGAGCGGGCCGTGGCGCGCGGCTCCTTCCACCCGGTGCTGCCCGCCGCCCCCGCCGTCGACGGTGCCCGCCAGGGCCTGGGGACGGTGGAGCTGCTGGAGCTGGTCACCGGCGGCTTCCCCACCCCGGCCGAGCGGGAGATCCCCGCCGTCACCGGGCTGGACGGCACCGCGCACCCCCCGCTGACCTGTGACCCGGCCGGTCCGCTCGCGGCCGAGGTGATCAGGACCGCGTCCGACCCCTACGTCGGCCGGATCTCGCTCGTCCGCGTCTTCTCCGGCACCCTGCGCCCCGACGAGACGGTCCACGTCTCCGGCCACGGCCTGGCCGACCGGGGGCACGAGGACCACGAGGCGGACGAACGGGTCGGCGCCCTCTCCTCGCCCTTCGGCAAGCACCAGCGCCCGCTCCCCCAGGCGGTCGCCGGTGACATCGTCAGCGTCGCCAAGCTGATCCGCGCGGAGACCGGCGACACCCTCTCCTCCCCCGCCCGGCCGCTGCGCATGGAGCCCTGGCTGATGCCGGACCCTCTGCTGCCGGTGGCCATCCAGGCGCACAGCAAGGCGGACGAGGACAAGCTGTCACAGGGGCTGTCCCGGCTGGTCGCCGAGGACCCCACGATGCGGCTGGAGCACAACCGGCACACCCACCAGGTGGTGCTCTGGTGCCTCGGCGAGGCCCACCGGGACGTGGCGCTGGAACGGCTGCGCACCCGGTACGGCGTCCAGGTCGACGTGGTGCCGCACCGGGTGGAGCTGCGCGAGACGTTCGGCGGCAAGGCGGCCGGGCGCGGCCGGCACGTCAAGCAGTCCGGCGGGCACGGCCAGTTCGCGATCTGCGAGATCGAGGTGGAGCCGCTGCCGGGCGGCTCGGGCATCGAGTTCGTGGACAAGGTGGTCGGCGGCGCGGTGCCGCGGCAGTTCATCCCGTCCGTGGAGAAGGGCGTCAGGACGCAGGCGGCGAAGGGTGTCGTGGCCGGCTGTCCGCTGGTCGACGTCCGGGTCACGCTTCTCGACGGCAAGGCGCACTCGGTGGACTCGTCCGACGCGGCGTTCCAGACCGCCGGTGCCCTCGCCCTCCGCGAGGCCGCCGCCGCGGCCCGGGTGCACTTGCTGGAGCCGGTCGCCGAGGTACGGGTGCTGGTGGCCGACGAGTTCGTGGGCCCGGTGATGAGCGACCTGTCCGGGCGGCGCGGCAGGGTGGTGGGCACCGAGCAGTCCCCGGGCGGGCGGACGCTGATCCGCGCCGAGGTGCCCGAGCTGGAGATCGGCCGGTACGCGGTGGACCTGCGGTCGCTGTCGCACGGCACGGGCCGGTTCAGCCGCTCCTACGCGCGGCACGAGCCGATGCCGCCGCAGATCGCCGACCGCGTACGCGAACAGCAGCAGAACGGAGCATAGTTCGCAAGCCGCCCACTCCAACTCGTTTTGGAGCGGGCGGCTTTCCCGTCTCCTGCGACAGGTGGTGGTCCGCACCGTTACGCTGGGCACACGGCCCTCCGGCGTCCACCGCACCGGCAACGACCGCGGGCGGACAGCCGGTCCGGGCCGTCGCAGCAGCGGCGTGCGCCTTGGGGGGCATCAGTGACAGACGGGTTCGACTTCAGCCCGGGCGCCCAGATCCCCATCTCGGGCGGGGCGGGGCAGACCGCGGCGACGCAGGCGCTCGCCTCCGCCGCCTACCGCGACGGGCCGATGGAGGAGCTCCTCAAGGCCAATTCGGACTGGGCCACCTCCTCCGTCAAACCGCCGCGCATCGCCCTCTTCGAGCCCAACCTCGGCGAGGCCTTCTCCCGCGCGGTACAGCAGCGCATGCTCGGCGGCGGCCGGAAGCCCCTCATCCAGTCCTTCGGCACCGAACCCCAGGTCATCGTCGAGCACTGCCTCGCCGCCAGCCGCATCCGCAGACTCCGCGACACCCGGCTGACCGTCATCATGCTGGTCTTCGGCGTCCTCTTCCTGCCCGGCGTCCTGATCTGGCTCGGCGTCTTCCAGCTCCGCCGCACCCTCGCCGGCGCGCAGAACAAGCGGGTCGGCGCCCTCGGCGGCGCCCTCCTGCTGGTCCTCGCCGTGCTCGGCGCGGTCCTCATGGTCAAGATGCCGTTCCACGGCTTCCTCGGCGTCTACCTCCGGGCCATGATGGTCGCGCCGATCATCGGCTGGGCCTGGGCCAAGACCATCTGCGAACGCACCGCCAAGGACCTGCGCAGCCGCTGGACCGGCCTGCTGGACGGCGGCGGCATCGGCGCCAAGATCCCCGAGGCCGTGCCCAGGAACCCCGGCGAGAGCGCCGCCGAGCAGCTCCGGCAGAACCTGGAGCGGCTCTCCGCCGAGCAGAAGAGCAACGTCGTCTTCTACGCCGGCCCCAAGGGCATACTCGGCATGGGCACCCGCTGGGGCAGCTGGCAGCTGGCCGAGGAGCTGGCCCCGGCCGATCCCGGCAAGGAGATCCACCCCTTCCGCAGCTGGGACATCATGCGCGCGATCCACGACCAGCTGCGCCTGCTCGAACGCACCCCCGTCAACACCGGCGGCCTGACCCCGCCCTTCGTCGAGCACTGGGTGGTCTCGCCCATCGGCGAGGGCGCCGGCGCCGTCTCCCGGCCCGCCGACGCGGACGCCTCCTTCCAGATAAGGGGCGCCGCGCTCCAGAAGATCTGCGACGAGCAGCACTTCGGCAGCGGCGACCGCCACTACCTGGGCGTCCAGTTCGTCCTCTGGGACGGCCAGTTGGTCATCACTCTGCTGATCAACGTCACCGTCCTGCACAAGACGCTGCGCATCGAGGTCACCGGCCACGCCCTCGGCCCGATCCACCCCGTCTTCAACGGCAAGCCGAAGAACCGCACCAAGACGTTCCGCAAGGGCGTCAAGTTCTGGGAGACCTGGGAGCGCCAACTGCCCGTGGTGGAGACCCGCGAGGTGGTCCGGCTGGCCGCCCGCGCCCCGCTCACCTGGTACCCGCCGCTGCTGGAGTACTGGGGCGGCAAGCTCGTCCTGCCCGAGCCCTTCGGCCTGCGGCACGCCTGGGCCGACAAGCCCTGGCGCCACCGCTTCATGGCCGACGACGCCCTGCGGGCCGCCACCCCCGTGCTCCGCGTGGTGCACGAGACCGCCGTGCGCTTCCTCGCCGAACACGGGGTGGACACCGAGCGCTTCAAGAGCCGCGCGGGCAACCTCAGCGGTGCCGTCCAGGACCTGTCGCCCCGTCAGGCCGACGTCTACAACGCGTGACCCTGACGCCGCGGGCTCAGCGGAAGATCCCGGTGTGCCCCAGCGAGTACCGGCCGGGCTGCGGGTAGACGGCGAGCCCGTGCGGTCCCGCGCCCACCGGGATGCGCGCGATCTGGTGCCCGTCCGTGGTGTCGATGGCGTACACCTCGCTGTTGTACCGGCCGGACAGCCACAGCACCTTGCCGTCCGCCGACACCCCGCCCATGTCCGGGCTGCCGCCGTCCGGCAGCTCCCACTTGTGCACCAGCTTGCGGCTCTTGAGGTCCAGGACCGAGATCGACCCCTCGCCCCGGTTGGAGATGTACATCGACTTGGAGTCCCGGCTCACGTAGAGGCCGTGCGCCCCCTTGCCGGTGGGCATCAGCCACGGCTCGGTGAACTTGTCGCCGTCCAGCACCCAGAGCCCGTCCGCCATCATGTCGGCGACGTACCAGGTCCGCCCGTCCGAGGCGATCTTCACATCCTGCGGCATCGCCCCTTCGAACGGCAGCTTCTGCTGGCCGATGACCTTCATCTTCTCCGTGTCGACCTTCAGTAGCTCCCCGGAGAACTCACAGGAGACGATGAAGTACCGCCCGTCAGGTGAGAAGTCCGCGTGGTTCACGCCCAGGCAGCTCACCGGGACGGTCTTCTTCCGCTTCATGGTGTGCGCGTCCCGGAACACCAGCTCCCGGTCCATCGACGCCATCACCACGGCGTACTTGCCGTCCGGCGTGAAGTAGAGGTTGTACGGGTCGTGGACGGGCACCGTCTTGCCGGCCTTGCCCGTCGCCGGGTCGATCGGGGTCAGCGTGTGCCCCCGGTCGTTGTTGACCCACAGCGTCTTCAGGTCCCAGGACGGCACCACATGCTGCGGCTGCGACCCCACCGGGATCGTCTCGATCACCTTGTACGTCTTGGGGTCGATGACGCTGACCGTGTCCGACTCGGTGTTCGGCACGTACACCCGGGACGGGAAGTCCTTCACCACCGGGGACAGCGCGTTCGGCCGGTCGGCCGCGTAGACGTCGTGCGGGTCGAGCAGGGGCGGCATCCCCGGCAGCCCCTGTGGCACCTTCGGGGCCGCGGCCCCCTGCCGCTGTTCTTGGTGGGGTCGGCGGCCGGCGGCCTCGTCGCTGCTGCCGCCGCCGCAGCCGGCCGCCGCCAGCAGCACCCCGCCGGCGGCGAGCACGGCGATCCGGCGGAGCCCGCGCGGCAGCGCGCGGGGACGGGGACGGGAACACGGAACGGAACGGGGACGGACGTACGAGAACCGGATCATCAGGTCAGCAGCTCCGAAGTCGTCACCGCACGCAGACCGCGGCGGTGCAGGCCGTCGAGGATCGCGGGCAGCGCGGCCACCGTGCCGGCGTGCCCGAAGTGCAGACTCACCACCGACCCCGGACGCACCCCGTCCAGTACGGCGCGCCCGACGGCCGCCGCGCCCGGATCGGTGAAGTCGAGGGAGTCGACGTCGTACGACAGGATGTGTGGATACCCCGCCCGGCGCGCCAGCCGCACCACCTGCTCCGTGGCGAGCCGCGTCTTCGACGGCCGGAACCAGCGTCCGATCCCGCCGGCCAGCCGGCGCAGCCGCTCCGCGCACTCGGTGATCTCGGCGTAGGCGGCCTCGGCGCTCATCGAGCAGATGTCCAGGTGGCGCATGGTGTGGTTGCCGAGTTCGTGGCCGCCGTCCAGCACCCGGCGGGCCAGTCGCGGCTGGGCGTCCAGCCAGTCCCCCACCGCCAGCACGGTCACCCGCGCCCCGGCCCGCTCGGCCTCCGTGAGGCAGCCGGTCGCGGTGGCCGCGTCGCCCCGGCCGTGGAAGGTGAGGGCGACGGCGTCGCGGTCGCGGGGCCCGTTCTCGATCTGCTCCGGCAGTCCGGACGGCAGCGGCGGCAGAGCGGGCGGGCGGCCGACGGGGCCCGGCGGCCCGGACGGCACCGCCCCTTCGGACGCCCGCTTGCCGGCCCGGGCTCCCTCGCCCGCGGTCCGGCGCTCCTCGTCACAGCCGACGAGCGGTGCCCCCGCCAGTCCGGCGAGGACACCGCTCGCGGCTGCGCGCAGCAGGGTACGGCGGTGCGGGAAGGTCACCGCACCATTAGAGCTTTTTTGTCCGGTTTTGGGGTGATTTTCGGGTCATGAGGTCGGCGCGTGTCCCCGCCGCGCCCTCGTCCGGCACCCCGGAGGTCAGGCCTCCGGCCAGGCGTCGGCGAGCATCTTCCGGGTGTCCGCGAGGAGTTGGGGCAGCACCTTGGTGTGGCCGATGACCGGGAGGAAATTGGTGTCCCCGCCCCAACGGGGGACGACGTGCTGGTGCAGGTGCGCGGCGATCCCCGCCCCCGCGACACCGCCCTGGTTCATCCCGATGTTGAACCCGTGCGCCCCCGACGCCTCCCGCAGCGCCCGCATCGCCCGCTTGGTGAAGTCTGCCAGCTCGGCCGTCTCCGCCTCGTCGAGCTCCGTGTAGTCGGCGACGTGCCGGAACGGGACGACCATGAGGTGACCGCCGTTGTACGGGTAGAGGTTGAGCACCGCGTAGACGCGCTCGCCCCGGGCGATGATCAGTCCGTCCTCGTCGGACTTCTCCGGAATGGAGCAGAAGGGGCAGCCGTCGCCGGCACCGGGGCCGGTCGGCTTGTTCTCCCCCTGGATGTAGGCCATCCGATGGGGCGTCCACAGGCGCTGGAAGGCGTCCGGGGACCCGACTCCGATCTGCTGCTCCGGCTCACTCGTCATGGTGAGCAGCATATTCCCCGACGGGGAAACGGTGAGGGGCGGCCCTGACGGACCGCCCCTCATCACACACGCGTCACACCTGGACGCGGCGCTCCACGACGTCGAGGAGCTCGGCCAGCGCCTCGTCCTTCGGGATGCCGTTCTTCTGCGAGCCGTCGCGGTAGCGGAAGGAGACGGCGCCGTTGGCCACGTCCTCGTCACCGGCGATGATCATGAAGGGGACCTTGGACTTCTGCGCGTTGCGGATCTTCTTCTGCATCCGGTCCGAGGAGGCGTCCACCTCCACCCGCAGGCCCTTCTTCCTCGCCTCGGCGGCGAACTCCTGGAGGTACGGCACGTGGGCGTCGCCGATCGGGATGCCGGTCGCCTGGACGGGGGCCAGCCACGCCGGGAAGGCGCCCGCGTAGTGCTCCAGCAGCACCGCGAAGAAGCGCTCGATCGAACCGAACAGCGCGCGGTGGATCATCACCGGACGCTGCTTGGTGCCGTCCGCCGAGGTGTACTCCAGCTCGAACCGCTCCGGCAGGTTGAAGTCGAGCTGGATCGTCGACATCTGCCAGGTACGGCCGATCGCGTCCTTCGCCTGGACCGAGATCTTCGGGCCGTAGAAGGCCGCGCCGCCCGGGTCGGCGACGAGCTCCAGGCCCTGCTTCTCGGCGACCTTGCGCAGGGTCTCGGTGGCCTCTTCCCACGCCTCGTCCGAGCCGACGAACTTCTCCGGGTCCTTGGTGGACAGCTCCAGGTAGAAGTCGTTCAGACCGTAGTCGCGCAGCAGGTCCAGGACGAAGGTCAGCGTCCGGTCCAGCTCCTCCGCCATCTGCTCGCGGGTGCAGTAGATGTGCGCGTCGTCCTGGGTGAAGCCCCGGGCGCGGGTCAGGCCGTGCACGACGCCCGACTTCTCGTACCGGTACACGGTCCCGAACTCGAAGAACCGCAGCGGCAGCTCACGGTACGAGCGGCCCCGCGCATCGAAGATCAGGTTGTGCATGGGGCAGTTCATGGGCTTGAGGTAGTAGTCCACGCCCTCGTCGAGCTGCATGGCCGGGTACATGCCGTCGGCGTACCAGTCCAGGTGGCCCGAGGTCTCGAAGAGCTTCGCCTTGGTGGCGTGCGGGGTGTAGACGAACTCGTACCCCTCCTCTTCGTGCCGGCGGCGCGAGTAGTCCTCCATGACCCGGCGGATGATGCCGCCCTTGGGGTGGAAGACCGCCAGGCCGGAGCCGATCTGCTCCGGGATGGAGAACAGGTCCAGCTCGGAGCCGAGGCGGCGGTGGTCGCGCTTCTCGGCCTCGGCCAGGAACTCCAGGTGCGCCTTCAGCTCGTCCTTCGTCGGCCAGGCGGTGCCGTAGATGCGCTGGAGCATGGGGTTCTTCTCGCTGCCGCGCCAGTACGCGGCGGCGTTGCGCATCAGCTTGAACGCCGGGATGAAGCGGGTCGTCGGCAGGTGCGGACCGCGGCAGAGGTCCTTCCAGCACAGTTCGCCGGTCTTCGCGTCCAGGTTGTCGTAGATGGTGAGCTCGCCGGCGCCCACCTCGACGTTGGCGCCGTCCTCCTGGGAGGCGGAGCCCTTGAGGCCGATGAGCTCCAGCTTGTACGGCTCGTCGGCGAGCTCCTCGCGGGCGGCCTCGTCGGTGACGACGCGGCGGGAGAAGCGCTGGCCCCGCTTCTGGATCTCCTGCATCTTCTTCTCGATGAGCTTGAGATCGTCGGGGGTGAAGGGCTTCTCGACGTCGAAGTCGTAGTAGAAGCCGTCCTTGACCGGCGGGCCGATGCCCAGCTTGGCCTCGGGGAAGAGCTCCTGCACGGCCTGGGCCATGACGTGCGCGGTCGAGTGGCGGAGGATGTCGAGGCCGTCCGGGGACGAGATCTCGACCGGCTCCACCTCGTCGCCGTCCGCGAGCTCGTACGCCAGGTCCTTCAGCTGACCCGCCACCCGCGCGGCGACGATCGTGCGCTCGCCGGCGAAGAGGTCGGCCGCGGTGGTGCCCGTCGTCACCACGCGCTCTTCCCGCTCGGAATCGCGTTGGATGATCACACGGACGTCTGACACCGGACTCTCCTGACTGTGGGACACGGCAGCGGACGCTGCGCGTCTGAATCGTACCGAGCCCGGCGGCCGGGTCGCTAAACGGTCACATGCCGTCGCCGGCCCGGTCCCGGAAGCCGTCCGGACCCGTGTGCAGGGCCTTGAGCAGCCGCTCCCGTTCGGCTTCGTCCACCGGTAGCGGCAGCACTCCCCCGGCGTCGGCGAGCCGGCGGAAGCCGCCGCGGCCCTCCAGGCGGCCGTCGAGGCGCACGGGCCGGCCCGCCAGGTGGGCGCGGCCGGCGGCGCGGTAGTCCGCCGCGCCGAGCTCGGCGCGGACCTCCGTCACGTCCGCTCCGGAGAGCACCCGCAGCCGCGCGCTGCCGCCTCCGCCCGGGGTGTCGCGCCACAGGTGCGTCACGGTGCCGGTGAGGCGGACGGGGACGGCGGGTTCGTCGTGGCGGTAGCGGGCGCTCGCGGCGCGCAGGGCGGGCAGGTCCCCGGGGGAGAACTCCACCGGCTCGGGGCGGGCCGGACGGCCGGGCGGCGGGCCGGCGGCCGGTGCCCAGTGGAACCGGACGCGGACCCCCTCGGCCCCGGTGACCAGCGCGACGAGGGCGTCGGTCAGCTCGCGGCAGACGCCCGCCCGTACGGCCGCGGCGAACGCGTCGGTCCGTCCGGTGGCGCGCTGGTAGTCGGTGGCGTCGCGTGCGGCGTACAGCGCGCCGAGCAGGGCGGCCACCGCCGGGCGGCCGTAGGCCCGGTCGGGGCCGAGCGGGGCCAGGACGGTCAGTTCGCGGGCGGAGCACCGGGGACCGAGCAGCAGCCCCTCGAGGGCCGCCTCGGCGGTGCGGCGGTGGCGGGCGCCGTGGTGGCCGGCGGTCGCCCGGGAGGCGAGGGCGCCGGCGGTGAGCTCCTCGCGGGCGGCCTCGTCGGTGACGACGCGGCGGGAGAAGCGCTGGCCCCGCTTCTGGATCTCCTGCATCT
>NZ_JBPQTX010000138.1:0-17361 GCF_051386555.1 Streptomyces sp. URMC 126 | reverse complement strand
CCACCCCCCTCACCGCCGCCACCCTCACCCAGCGCCCGTCCGGCATGCCGGTGCACAAGTACGGCCGGTACGAGGCCGTGGACCTGCCCGACCGCACCTGGCCGGACCGCCGCATCACCAAGGCCCCGCGCTGGCTCTCCACCGATCTGCGTGACGGCAACCAGGCCCTGATCGACCCCATGTCGCCGGCCCGCAAGCGGGAGATGTTCGACCTGCTGGTGCGCATGGGCTACAAGGAGATCGAGGTCGGCTTCCCCTCCTCCGGCGCCACCGACTTCGCGTTCGTCCGCTCGATCATCGAGGAGGGCGCGGTCCCCGAGGACGTGACGATCTCCGTCCTCACCCAGGCCCGCGAGGAGCTGATCGAACGGACCGTGGAGTCGCTGCGCGGCGCGCACCGGGCGACCGTGCACCTCTACAACGCCACCGCGCCGGTCTTCCGCCGGGTCGTCTTCCGCGGCTCGCGCGAGCAGGTCAAGCAGATCGCGGTGGACGGGACGCGGCTGGTCATGGAGTACGCCGACAAGATCCTCGGCGACGAGACCGTGTTCGGGTACCAGTACAGTCCGGAGATCTTCACCGACACCGAGCTGGACTTCGCGCTGGAGGTCTGCGAGGGCGTCATGGACGTCTGGCAGCCGGAGGAGGGCCGGGAGATCATTCTCAACCTGCCCGCCACGGTCGAGCGTTCGACGCCCTCCACCCACGCCGACCGCTTCGAGTGGATGAGCCGGCACCTGTCCCGCCGCGAGTACGTCTGCCTCTCCGCCCACCCGCACAACGACCGCGGCACCGCCGTCGCCGCCGCCGAGCTGGCCGTGATGGCCGGCGCCGACCGCGTCGAGGGCTGCCTGTTCGGCCAGGGCGAGCGGACGGGCAACGTCGACCTGGTCACCCTGGGCATGAACCTGTTCTCCCAGGGCGTCGACCCGGAGATCGACTTCTCCCGGATCGACGACATCCGCCGCACCGCCGAGTACTGCAACCAGATGGAGGTCCACCCGCGCCACCCCTACGCGGGCGACCTGGTCTACACCGCCTTCTCCGGCTCCCACCAGGACGCCATCAAGAAGGGCTTCGAGGCGATGGAGGCCACCGCCGCCGCCGAGGGCCGGAGCGTGGACGAGATCGAGTGGGCGGTCCCGTACCTGCCCATCGACCCCAAGGACGTCGGGCGCTCGTACGAGGCGGTCATCCGCGTCAACTCGCAGTCCGGCAAGGGCGGTATCGCCTACGTCCTGAAGAACGAGCACAAGCTGGACCTGCCGCGCCGGATGCAGATCGAGTTCTCGAAGATCATCCAGGCCCGGACCGACGCGGCGGGCGGCGAGGTCACGCCGCAGGAGATCTGGTCCGTCTTCCGCGACGAGTACCTGCCCACGGACGACAACCCCTGGGGCCGCGTCGAACTGCGCGCCGCCCAGACGACGACGGCCGGCGAGGGCACCGACGTGCTCACCGTCGAGGCCGTGGTGGACGGGAAGGAGACGGTCCTGACGGGTACCGGCAACGGCCCGATCTCCGCCTTCTTCGACGCGCTCGCCGCCACCGGCATCGACGCCCGCCTGCTGGACTACACCGAGCACACCATGAGCGAGGGCGCCAGCGCCCAGGCCGCCTCGTACATCGAGTGTGTGATCGACGGCAAGGTGCTGTGGGGCATCGGCATCGACCCCAACACCACGCGCGCCTCCATCAAGGCGGTCGTGTCCGCGGTGAACCGCGCGTACCGGCCCTGAGGCGCCGGGATCACCGGGGGATCATCGGGATCGCCGAGGCCGTCAAGGGCGCGCCTTCCAAACCACCGCATCCGGTGGGCGCGGGGGCGCGCCCGGTCCCCGGTCGCCTCGGACCGGACCGAGTCTGCGCACGGGGTGCTGACGGCACGTCGACGATGTGGCTAACATCACGTCAACGCGGCGACGAGGCCGTGGCGTTAGGAGGTGTGCGCCGTGAAGCACGCGCAAGGCCGACAGGGCCCCGACCGGTGTGTGCTGGGTGTGCGCACCGTATGGCGCACCGTCGGTGACGGCGAGTTCTTCTGCCCCGGCTGCGGCGGGGACCGCAACTACCACCGCCGCACCGGCAGCCGCCGCCTCGTCGTACTCGGCGTCCCGCTGCTGCCGCGCGGGCCGGTCGGGCCGGTCGTCGAGTGCACGGCGTGCCGCGAGCGGTACCCGATGGACGTGCTCGACCACCCCACGACCACCCGGTTCTCCGCGATGCTGCGGGACGCGGTGCACACGGTCGCGCTCGCGGTGCTGGCGGCGGGCGGTACGGAGGCCCGTACGGTCCGCCGGGCGGCGGTGGGCGCGGTACGGGCGGCCGGCTTCGCGGACTGCAGCGAGGAGCAGCTCGTCACGCTGATCGAGGCGCTGGCCGCCGATACGGGGCGGCTGCCCGGCAGGTTCCCGGCGGGGCCCGCCGTGTCGGGGCGGGACGGCTTCGATCCGTGCGGCACGGCGCTCGCGATCGAGCTGCACGAGGCGCTGGAGCCGCTCGCTCCGCATCTCGCTCCCGCCGGGCGGGAGTCGATTCTGTTGCAGGGGGCGCGGATCGCGCTCGCGGACGGTCCTTACCGGCCGGCCGAGCGGGAGGTACTGGCGACGGTGGGGCGGGCGTTGATGATCTGTCCGGAGGATACGGACCGGTTGCTGGCGGCGGCTCGGACGCCGTCGTAGACGGCGTGGGGCGGCCCCGGTCCCGCTCTTTCACCGTTTCCTGGGGCTGCGCCCCAGACCCCGCTGATCGCGGCTTCGCCGCTCGTCCTCAAACGCCGGACGGGCTGAACAGGGCGCCCACTCCGGCCCGCCCGCCGCCACCGGTCCCGCCGTGCGGGACAATGGCCCCATGACCCTCTTCCGCGACGACGGCATCGTGCTCCGCACGCAAAAGCTGGGCGAAGCGGACCGCATCATCACCCTCCTCACCCGCGCCCACGGCCGTGTCCGGGCGGTGGCCCGCGGTGTCCGCCGGACGAAGTCCAAGTTCGGGGCCCGCCTCGAACCCTTCTCGCACGTGGACGTGCAGTTCTTCACGCGCGGCGGGGAGCTGGTGGGGCGGAGCCTGCCGCTGTGCACGCAGAGCGAGACGATCGCCGCGTACGGCGGGAAGATCGTCGCGGACTACGCCCGGTACACCGCCGGGACGGCCATGCTGGAGACGGCCGAGCGGTTCACGGACCACGAGGGCGAGCCGGCCGTCCAGCAGTACCTGCTGCTCGTCGGGGGCCTGCGGACGCTCGCCGCGGGGGAGCACGCCCCGCACCTGATCCTCGACGCGTTCCTGCTGCGCTCGCTCGCCGTCAACGGGTACGCGCCGAGCTTCGACGCGTGCGCGCGCTGCGGGATGCCGGGCCCCAACCGGTTCTTCTCGACGGCGGCCGGCGGCGTGGTCTGCGGTGACTGCCGGGTGCCCGGAAGCGTCGTACCCTCCTCGGAGGCGATCGGGCTCCTCGCCGCCCTGCTCTCCGGGGACTGGGCCACGGCGGACGCGTGCGAGGCGCGGTACGTCCGGGAGGGCAGCGGCCTCGTCGCCGCATATCTGCACTGGCACCTCGAGCGGGGGCTTCGTTCGCTCCGCTACGTGGAGAAGTAAATAGGAGTAGTGGCAGCCATGGCACGACGCGGGCTTCTGGGCCGTTCCCGTCGCGAGTACCGCACCCCCGAACCGCACCCCTCGGGCGCGCGGCCGCCGAAGATCCCGGGTGAGCTCGTCCCCGAGCACGTCGCGATCGTCATGGACGGCAACGGCCGTTGGGCCAAGGAGCGCGGCCTGCCGCGCACCGAGGGGCACAAGGTGGGCGCCGAGCGGGTGCTGGACGTCCTCCAGGGCGCGATCGAGATGGGCGTCGGCAGCATCTCCCTGTACGCCTTCTCCACCGAGAACTGGCGGCGCTCCCCGGACGAGGTGCGCTTCCTGATGAACTTCAACCGGGACTTCATCCGCAAGACCCGCGACCAGCTCGACGCGCTCGGCATCCGCGTCCGCTGGGTGGGCCGGATGCCCAAGCTCTGGCGCTCGGTGGCCAAGGAGCTCCAGGTCGCCCAGGAGCAGACCAAGGACAACGACCTGCTCACGCTGTACTTCTGCATGAACTACGGCGGCCGTGCGGAGATCGCGGACGCGGCCCAGGCGCTGGCGGAGGACGTGCGCGCGGGCCGGCTGGACCCGTCGAAGGTCAGCGAGAAGACGTTCGCGAAGTACCTCTACTACCCGGACATGCCGGACGTGGACCTGTTCCTGCGCCCGTCCGGCGAGCAGCGGACGTCCAACTACCTGCTCTGGCAGAGCGCCTACGCCGAGATGGTGTTCCAGGACGTGCTCTGGCCCGACTTCGACCGCCGCGACCTGTGGCGCGCCTGCCTGGAGTACGCGCAGCGGGACCGGCGGTTCGGCGGGGCGATCCCCAACGCGGTGGAGCGGGGCGCGGAGGGGGCGGACGAGGCGGAGGAGCCCGGCCCGCAGGCCTGAGCCGGGCGGGTGACGGACGACGCGAACGCCCGGCCTCTCGGGGAGGGGCCGGGCGTTCGCGGCGGTTCGCGGTGGTTCGGACGGTCGTGGCGGTCCGGACGCTCGCGCTGGGTCAGGCGGTGCCGTGCGTGAGGACGGGCGGTGCCGTGCGCGGGTTCAGGAGCCGGCGGCGGCGCGGGCGCAGTCGCCGCAGGTGCCGAAGACCTCGACGGTGTGGGCGACGTCCACGAAGCCGTGCTCGCGGGCGATGGTGTCCGCCCACGTCTCCACGGCCGGCCCCTCGACCTCGACCGCCTTGCCGCACATCCGGCACACCAGGTGGTGGTGGTGACCGCTGGAGCAGCGGCGGTAGACCGCCTCGCCCTCGCTGGTGCGCAGCACGTCCACCTCGCCGGCGTCGGCGAGGGACTGCAGGGTGCGGTAGACCGTGGTCAGCCCCACGGAGGCGCCGCGGTGCCTGAGCATGTCGTGGAGTTCCTGAGCGCTGCGGAACTCGTCCACCTCGTCGAGCGCCGCCGCGACGGCGGCGCGCTGCTTGGTGGCTCGGCCGCGTACCGGGGGACCGGCGGTCGCCACAGTTGCCTCCTCAAGCTCGGCTGACACACCCACGTACGGTTTCGGCGGCGTGCGGGCCAATTGTGCCAGGCCCCGCGCACCGGCCGTGTGCCGTGATCCATGCGTTCCGGACGACCTGCGGAGTACAGGTTTGGTTAGCCTAACCTGCACCCCGCCGTCGCAGTAGGGCTGATCGCCGATGTGACCGCCGTCGCACGCGGGGCGCGGGAGGCGTGGCCGGAGCCGGCCGCGTACGTCGTCCGGAGTCAGACGCGTACGTCGTCCGGAGCGCCCGGGGCGCCCGGCGCGCCCGGGTCCGCGAGCGTGCAGCGCTCCTCGTCGAGGGCCTGCTTCCGGGCGCGGGATCCGGCCAGCGGCGCGGCGATCACCGTGAGGGCGACGAACACGCCGATCGCCATCAGGACGATGGTGGCGCCCGGCGGGACGTCCACGTAGTACGAGGTCGTGGTCCCGGAGAGGGTGACCAGCACCCCGATCCCCACGGACAGCGCCAGCGTGGTGGCGAAGCTGCGGGCGATCTGCTGCGACGCGGCCACCGGGATCACCATCAGGGCGCTGACCAGCAGCAATCCGACCACCCGCATGGCGACCGTGACCGTCAGCGCGGCCGTGACGGCGATCAGCAGATTGAGCAGCCGCACCGGGAGGCCGGTGACGCGGGCGAACTCCTCGTCCTGACAGATGGCGAAAAGCTGCCGTCGCAGGCCCAGTGTGGCGAGGATCACGAAGGCGGCCAGGACGCAGATCGCGACGATGTCCTGCCGCGAGACCGTCGTCAGCGAGCCGAAGAGGTAGGTGACCAGGTTGGCGTTGGAGCCGTTGTCCGAGAGGTTGATCAGCATCACGCCGCCGGCCATGCCGCCGTAGAAGAGCATGGCGAGGGCGATGTCGCCGCGGGCCTTGCCGTAGGAGCGGATCAGCTCCATCACGACGGCGCCCGCCACGCACACCGTCGCGGCCACCCACACCGGGCTGGTGTTGAGCAGGAAGCCCAGGCCCACGCCGGTGAGGGCGACGTGGCCGATGCCGTCGCCCATCAGCGCCTGGTGGCGCTGGACGAGGTAGATGCCGATCGCGGGGGCGGTGATGCCCACGAGGAGCGCGGCGAGCAGTGCGCGCTGCATGAACGCGGCGTCGAGGATCTCCATCAGCTGAGCAGCCCTGTCCGAGTCGGTTCCGCCGCCGGGCCGGCGTGCGGGTGTACGTGGTCGTGGCCGGGGAGCGCGTGCTGGCCCACGGCCTCGGGCGGCGGCCCGTCGTGGACGACGCAGCCGTCGCGCAGCACGATCGCCCGGTCGATGAGGGGCTCCAGCGGCCCCAGTTCGTGCAGGACGAGCAGGACGGTGGTGCCCCGGGCGACCTCCTCGCGGAGGGCGTTGGCCAGCACCTCCTGGCTGGCGAGGTCCACGCCGGCCATCGGCTCGTCCATGATCAGCAGTTCGGGTTCGACGGCGAGGGCGCGGGCGATCAGCACCCGCTGGTGCTGGCCGCCGGAGAGCGCGTTCACCGAGTCCTTGAGCCGGTCCGCCATGCCGACCAGCTCCAGCGCCTTCACCACGGCCTCGCGGTCGGCCCGGCGGCTGAACCCCAGCTTCGTCCGGGCCAGCCGCCCGGCGGAGACCACCTCGCGTACGGTCGCCGGGACGCCGGCCGCGGCGGTGGTGCGCTGCGGTACGTACCCGATCCGCGCCCAGTCGCGGAAGCGGCGCTTCGGCGTGCCGAACAGCTCCAGCTCGCCGCCGGTCAGCGGGACCTGGCCGACGATCGCCCGGACCGCCGTGGACTTCCCGGAGCCGTTGGCGCCGAGCAGTGCGACGACCTCGCCGCGCCGGACCTCCAGGTCCACCCCGCGCAGCACGGGCCGGGCCCCGAGCGACGCCGTCGCCCCGCGCAGGGATATGACGGGCTGCTCGGCCCCCTCGGGCCGTTCGGGCTGCTTCATGACCGCCTCCTCGGGCGCGCGCTCGTCGGGGGCCACCGGGCCGGTGGCCGACGTGCTCTGTGTGCCGGCCGTGCCGGCCGTCGTCCGCGTGCTCACTTCGCACCGAGCGCTTTCCGCAGGGCCGTCAGATTGGACTCCATGACCTCGAAGTAATCGTGTCCCTTGGAGTGGTCCGTGATGCCCTCCAGCGGGTCCAGGACGTCGGTCCGCAGGCCGAGGTCGCCGGCGATGGTCTTCGCGGTGGCCGGGCTGGCGATCGTCTCGAAGAAGACCGTGTTGACGTGGTGGTCCTTCGCCAGCTTGTGCAGGTCCTTGATCCGCGCCGCGCTGGGCTCGGCCTCCGGGTCGACGCCGCTGACGGCCTCCTCGGTGAGCCCGTAGCGCTCGGCGAGGTAGCCGAAGGCGGCGTGGGTGGTGATGAAGGTGTCGGAGGACCGGTTCCGCAGGCCGTCCGCGAACTTCGTGTTCAGCTCCTTCAGGCGGCCCACCAGGATGTCGGTGTTCTTCTGGAAGATCTCCCGGTGGTCCGGGGCCGCCTTGGCGAGGGTCTTGTTGACGCCCTGCGCGACCTCGGCGAACTTCACGGGGTCGAGCCAGATGTGGGGGTCGGCGCCGCCGTCGTGGTCGTGGTCGTGACCGTGGCCCTCGTCGCCGTGCTCCTCGTGGCCCCCGTGCTCCCCGTGCTCGTCGTGGTCGCCGTGTTCGTGGCCGTCGACCTCGTCGCCGTGGGTTTCCAGGTGGGTGAGGGAGGCGGCGTCGGCGACGTTCTTCGCGCCGGACTGCTTGATCGCCTCGTCCACGGCGGGCTGGAGCCCCTTGAGGTAGACGACGGCGTCCGCCTTCTCCAGGGAGGCGACCTGCCGGGGCTTGAGCTCCAGGTCGTGCGGTTCCTGACCGGGATTGGTGAGCCCGGTGACGTGGACGTGGTCCCCGCCGATCTGCCGGGCGAGGAACTCCATCGGATAGAACGACGCCACGACGTCCAGCTTGCCGTCCTCCGCCCCCGTCCGCTCGTCGGAACCGCAGGCGGAGAGCGAACCGATGCCGAGCGCCGCCGCCAGGGCGACGGCGACCCCGGTTATTCGGGGGGACCGGGAGGCGGGGCGGAGAGGGTTGCCGTTCATGACACTCATTTTCAACAAAAATGGAAACGATTGTCAACAAGAGGGGGCTTGGGACGGTTCGGGAGCGGTCGGACGGGGTCGCGGCGGAGGGCCGGACGATGCGGTGGCCGATCGCCCACCGGTCGGGCCGGGACCGATTTGATGAGAGGGGGTGTCGCGCCGGTAACCTGAAGCATTCGCTGTTCGTCGTCGCAATGAAGAGAGCACCGTGGCCGCCGACAAGATCGACACCATCGTCAGCCTGAGCAAGCGCCGTGGCTTCGTCTATCCGTGCAGTGAGATCTACGGTGGCCAGCGTGCCGCCTGGGACTACGGACCGCTCGGTGTGGAGCTCAAGGAGAACATCAAGCGCCAGTGGTGGCGTTCCATGGTCACCTCGCGCGACGACGTGGTCGGTCTCGACTCGTCGGTGATCCTGGCCCGTGAGGTGTGGGAGGCGTCCGGTCACGTCGCCACCTTCACCGACCCGCTGACCGAGTGCACCTCCTGCCACAAGCGCTTCCGCGCGGACCACCTGGAGGAGGCGTACGAGGCCAAGCACGGCAAGCTCCCCGAGAACGGCCTCGCCGACCTCAACTGCCCGCACTGCGGCAACAAGGGCGGCTTCACCGAGCCCAAGCAGTTCTCCGGCCTGCTCTCCACCCACCTCGGCCCGACGCAGGACAGCGGCTCCGTGAGCTACCTGCGCCCCGAGACCGCGCAGGGCATCTTCACCAACTTCGCCCAGGTGCAGCAGACCTCGCGCCGCAAGCCGCCGTTCGGCATCGCCCAGACCGGCAAGTCGTTCCGCAACGAGATCACGCCGGGCAACTTCATCTTCCGCACCCGCGAGTTCGAGCAGATGGAGATGGAGTTCTTCGTCAAGCCGGGCGAGGACGAGCAGTGGCACGAGTACTGGATGGAGCAGCGCTGGAGCTGGTACACCGGCCTCGGCATGCGCGAGGAGAACATGCGGTGGTACGAGCACGCCGCCGAGAAGCTCTCGCACTACTCCAAGCGCACCGTTGACATCGAGTACCGCTTCAACTTCGGCGGCACCGAGTTCTCGGAGCTGGAGGGCCTCGCCAACCGCACCGACTACGACCTCAAGGCCCACTCCGCCGCCTCCGGCCAGGACCTGTCGTACTTCGACCAGGAGGCCGGCGAGCGCTACTTCCCGTACGTCATCGAGCCGGCGGCCGGTCTGAACCGCGCCATGCTCGCCTTCATGCTCGACGCGTACAACGAGGACGAGGCGCCCAACGCCAAGGGCGTCATGGAGAAGCGCGTCGTCATGCGCCTCGACCCGCGCCTGGCCCCGGTCAAGGTCGCCGTCCTGCCGCTGTCCCGCAACCCGCAGCTCTCCCCGAAGGCCAAGGGCCTCGCGGCGGACCTGCGCAAGCACTGGAACATCGAGTTCGACGACGCCGGCGCCATCGGCCGCCGCTACCGCCGCCAGGACGAGATCGGCACGCCGTTCTGCGTCACCGTCGACTTCGACACCCTCGACGACAACGCGGTGACCGTGCGCGAGCGCGACACGATGAAGCAGGAGCGCGTCTCCCTCGACCAGATCCAGGCGTACCTGGGCGGCCGTCTGCTCGGCTGCTGAGGCCGTTCGCTCTGTTCCGGAGGCCCCGGCCCCGCGCGTCCGACGCGGGGCCGGGGCCTCCGGCTTGTAGTTCTCCACGCCGGGCCGCCGGGCCGCCGGCCCTCGGTCAACTGCCCGCTGCGGCCGACGGGGATGCCCGCGGTCACTCCTCCGGAGCTCGCATCGCAGGGCGGCGTCTTCGCCGGCGCGTCAGGTGTGACAGCCTGCGGACATGCCAGAGCTGCGCGCGCACGGCGGCCGTCACTACGCCGTCCAGTACCACTACGCCTTGCCGGACGACGCGTGGTGCGTCGAACTGAGCGAGGCCGTACCGGCACCGGCCGCCTGGGCGGACGACCCCGACGCGCAGACGCACCTGCCCGGGCCGCCCTGCCTGGTGGGCGTGGTACCCGACGAGGATCCGGGCCTGGAGCCGACCGTCCGCGTCTTCAGTCCGGACGGGCACGTGGTCCCTTACGAGATCATGCGCTGGTTCATGGAGCACGTGGCCGACCAGATCGAGCGCTGTCGCCTCGCGTTCCGGCAGGGAGAAGACGGAGCCCCCCTCGGGTGATCGCCGGTATTCGATCGACGAGGGGGCCGGGGCCGGGCAGACTGGGCGGATGCCGCGGTTGATCAAGCCCGATGTGCGCGTTCACGCCTCGTTCGTCGAGGCCATGGCCGAGTTCCGAGCCGAGGGGCGGGGCGTTCCCGAGGACGAATCGATGGTCGGCAGGGACATCCTGCGGTTCCATCCTCGGTGGCGGGACCCCGAAGTCTTCGCGGAGTACGTCGAGTCGGTGCGCGCCGACACCCGGGAGGACGCCCCGCGCCCCGCGGGCCGCGTCCCCGCCACCACCTTGTGGTACGTCGACGGAGACGACTGGCTCGGACGCGTCGCCGTCCGCCACCGGTCCACGCCACGGCTGCTGGAGTGGGGCGGCCACATCGGCTACGACGTCCGCCCCTCCGCCCGCCGACGTGGGCACGCCACGGCGATGCTGCGTTCCGTGCTGCCGGTCGCGTGGGACCTGGGCCTGGACCGCGCCCTGGTCACCTGCGACCCGGATAACGTCGCCTCCCGCAAGGTCATCGAGGCGTGCGGAGGCGTCTTCGAGGACGAGCGGAGCGGCAAGTTGCGGTACTGGATTGACCCGGGTGGCGCGGCCTGTAGATAGGCAGGTGGGTAGGCAGGTCCACCTCAAGGTGGTGGCCCACGGCCCGGTCCGGGTCGGCGAGGAGGTCCTCAAGGTGCTGCCACGACTAGGAGAGCTGCCCGAGGGTGAACGCGCCGGTTCAAGCGGCTGGTTGACGATGCCGGCCCCGCCTCGTCAGTCTTCGTCCTCGTCGCCTTGGTCGCCCTCCTCCTGGTCCATCCGCCGGAACTCCTCGTATACCGCCGTCCCCGGCTCCGCCACATGCGCGTCCAGTTCCGACCAGTCGGAGTCGTGGTACTCGCGGAAGAACACGTTGGCGATGCTGACGTTGATCTCGACACCGGCCACATGCAGGGCCGGAACGCGGAACGGCTCCTCACGCGGGCACGGTTCGTCACCCGCGTTGTCCACATGGAGGTCGATGCCGAGCAGCGGCAGTTCGTCGGAGACGAAGGTCTGCGCGTCGGCCAGGTAGAGGTGGTCGTACGACAGGTCGTGGCCGGTGCGGGGGGCGCCGGCGAGCACCGTCTCTGGAGACAGGTCCCGGAACTTCTCCTTGTCGACCGGGACGACGTACGCGATGGCCCGGTCGTAATCGCAGAAGTGCGGCGAGCCCTCCTCGAAGGTGACGGGCGTCTCCAGGGCCCGCAGCAGGCGAGCCCAGCCGGCGGGGTCGGTGAAGTCGGTCCGGAGGACCGGGGCGCTTCCTGTGCGGGGCAGGCGTATCGGCCGTCGATCGTGCTTCATGTCGTGGACCTCGGACGGTGTCTTGATCGGCGGTCGCTCGTCGCGCCGGACGTGGACATAGTAGTGCGCCCGGTGCGGGACTGGCCGGGCGCGAACGGCGCGCAGGAATGGCCGCGTTGTGCCATCGACTCGGCCGGCGATCGGGCGCGGGGCCGAGCACTTCCTCGCTTACTTGGCCCAGTAGAGCAGGCGCTCGTGAGGCCGCATGCGAGCCGCGTCCGGCACACCCACCATCACGCGCGGCTCGATCAGCGGACTTTCCGGAGAGAGAAGCGCGTCCAGGTCACCGACCGCATCGGCGATGTCTTCGTCGATCTCGGCGGTATGGCGACGTACCCAGAAGGAGAGCAGCACTCTTCCCTCCTCGACCGTAACCGCTACCGCTACTACGTCGGATGAGATCAGCCCTAGTAGAGCCTGCACCGCGGTGAGGGCGATGTCGTTGACGCGCTGAAGCTCGGAGTCCGCCATGCCGATGCATCCTGGTGGTCACCGGGCAAGCGCGCCAACCGGTATGTCGCCTTTGGGGCGAAGGCCGTCCACTCGTCCGCTGAACTGCGGAAACGCGGGTGCGGACCGAGTTCGAGGTGCTCGCCTGTAGGCTGCGCAGGAGTGTGGAGGTGCGTCTCCACCCGTCATCCTGCTCATCGCCGGACAAGGGGGATGCCACCCGCTGCCGGCCGGGACCGGTCTCGGTAATCCTTGGTAGTCGCGTATGAAGTGCCACTACCGGGAGGGCCGGCACGTGAGTGGAGAAGGAAGGGCGCGAGACCCCTGAGGCGAGGATCGAAGTGAACAAGACGCGCGAACAGGCCTGTGCCGACAGCCTCTGGGGTTCACCGGCTCTCTTCGTGACCGCATCGTTCATCTGCTTCGAGATCGTCGGCGGCAGCGGGACGAAGCTCGGCTGGATCCTTTACGCGTGCGGCTGGCTGCCGGTGCTCGGCATGTTCGCCTGGTCGGGGATCAAGCGGCGCCGCCCGGGAGTCGGCGGGGCCGTCGGGGTGGGCATCTTGCTCGTATTCGGGCTCCTCTTCTGGCTCAACCACGGCTGAGACCAGCGCTTTTTGACGCCGCGATCCGCCGGGCGGCCGGGTCCGGATCCGGGTCCGGTCACGTCAGGGGGTGCGTCCAGCTTTGACAGAAGAACGCGCGCCCGACAGACCTCAGTCTCGCGGTCGGGCCACCAGGCGGACGCCCGGGCCCGAGCGGGCCTCACGTCGATCACGTGCCGGCTGAACGGGGCGGGGGAGCTCCATCGTGTGGAAGGACCGGAGCGTCCGGCTCGCCCTACGGACTGTCCGCCGTGTCGCACACGTCGCACCGTTGCGCTGAGGAGGCACGCTCAGACGCGGGCCGGCCGCGCGGAAGGGCCGTTCCGCAACCTGTTGGACGCGGGCGGGTGAGCGCCGCAGCAGTGCGGGAGATCCGCATCGGTCTTCCTGAGGCGTTCGTCGGCTTCGGGTCTGCCACCCGGTCCGGCGTAGTGTTCGACCACTGCCGGGGGAACTTCACCTGCTTACGGCGAACCTCGCCCGGAAGCCCCTGCCCTACGCTGGTAGTTGAGCGCCCACCACCAAGGGGAACATCCATGATCGATGTACCGGAACTCAGCATCGGGGAGCGGATCAAGCATTACAGGACGAAGAGCGGGAAGTCACAGGCCGCCCTCGGCGGGCTCGTCGGCCGTTCGGAGGACTGGGTGTCCAAGGTCGAGCGCGGGCTCATCCCGGTGGACCGGCTGTCCGTGCTTCTCGACATCGCGCGCGTGCTGGGGATCCGCGACCTGGCCGATCTGACCGGTCCCGCGATCTCGCTCTCGCTTACGTCCTCCCCGGAGCACCCTGCGGTCCCGGCGATCCGGCGGGCCCTGCACACCCCGCCCACGCTCCTCGGTTCCGGCTTGCCGGGCGAGCCCATGGCCACGGATGAGCTGGCCCGACGCGTAGGCGAGGCCTGGCAGGTCTACGAAACCGAGACGCGGCGGTACGAACCGGTCGGCCGGATGCTGCCGGGGCTCTTGGCCGAGGCCTACCTGACTGTGCGCACCGCCGGTGCACAAGGGGAGTTGGAGGCGGCGCGTGCGTTGATTTCGCTGCTCCACCTCCACCAGGTCTTTTTGCGGCGCCTCGGCGAACGGAAGCTGTCTTTGACCGCGGCCGATCGTGCGATGCAGATTGCCGATGACACCGGCGACCCGGCTCTCATCGCCGCCTCCGTATGGAACGTGTGCGGCATCCTCACGTCGAGCGGGGAAGTGGCGGACTCCTTGGAGCTGGCCCGGGCCGCGATCGATCACGTACGCCCCGGAGACGACGCGACGCCGGAGCACCTCTCCGCTTACGGAGCGCTCCATCTCGCCGCCGTGATCGCCGCCGTGCGGGACGGAAAGGCGCCGCTGGCGTGGGATTTGTTGCGCGGAGCCGACGCCGTCGCGGCGCGTCTCGGCGTCGACCGAAACGACTGGCACACGTCGTTCGGACCGACGAACGTCAGGATGCACGCCGTGCACTTGGCGGCGGAGGAAGGCGACGCGGCCGAGGCGTTGCGTCTGGCCGACGATGTGGAGGTGCCCGAACCCGGCGGGGTGCTGCCGCTGGAACGTACGACGAGGTACCTGGTCGAGGTGATGCACGCCAACCGGTTGGCCGGCGACGACTACGCCACGCTGTACATGTTGCGGAAGATCAGGGAAGCGAGTCCGGAGGAGATCCGGTACTTCCCGATCGTGCGCGACGCCATCGGATCCCTGCTCAAGCGCGAACGCCCCACATACCGCCGTGAGCTGCGCGAACTCGCGGCCCACGTAGGGGTGCTGGCGGCTGCCTGACCCCGGAAGAAGAGGCGGTCCGGAAAATCCTTCCGGGCCGCCTCGCGCGTCCAGCCCTACTTTCTGTGACATGACGATCACTGAAGGGAAGTGCGGGGTGTCGGGCGCGACCGCCAACCCCAGGCAGGGCGTGCGGTTCGAACGCACCCCGGGCAAGGCACTGCATCACACGGCGGCCGGGCGGATCGCGCTGCCGCTCCGGCTCGTCGACAACGGCGTCCCGGTGGCGGACGGTGAGCTGGTGCTGACGTATGACGAGGCCGACGGAATGCGTCTGGAGCTGGGCAAGCTCCTCGGCGCCGGCGAAGGAGGTGTCGCATGACGTCCACGCCTCGTCGAAGCCCCGGGGACCGCGCCCGGCGGGCCGCGCTGGCCGATGCCGCCGTGGGCGGCGTCCCGTCGGAGCCGCCCGGTTGTCCGCCCGTGCCCGCGCCCGGTTGTGACGTCTGCGAAGCGCTCGCGCGGCAGCGGGCCGTCGCGCGGCGGGCCGGGGACTTCTCGCGGGCGCTCGACTGCGACGTGGAGCTGCGGCGGCACCCGCACGGGCGGCGGCGGTGACGGCGGCGGGCGGCGCGGCACGGGCCGGGGCGCCGTTCCTGACCAGGGACCGGGGGCGGGACGTACCCGCCGAGCCGGTGTACGAGTTCCAGTGCCGGGCCTGCCGGAAGACGTCCCGGGCGGGGGAGGGCGACCCCCTGGGCGCCGAGGTGTGGGCGCTGAAACACACGCGGCTGCACCCCGCGCACCGTACGTACTGCGCGGTGACGACCTCGTTCTGGCGGGTGGACCACACCCCCGGCGTCACCGTGTCCGACACCGTGACCCCGGAGGAGGCGCCCCGATGACGTACGCACCGCTTCCGAGGACGTACCCCACGCAGAACCACCCCGCCGCACTGTGGCTGGTCTCCAGGGCCCTCCGGCCGCGAGAGGTCCACGAGGCCTGGGCCGAGGGCAGGACTCCGACGGTCGAGATCGGACACCGCTTCGACGTCGTCCACCTCCCGGCCGCCGCCGTGGAAAGCGGCATCGCCGGGGCGCGGACGGACGACGTGGTCGAGGCGGCGTTCCGCGCGGCGGGGATCGGGTACGGCGTGGTGGCGACCCGCCGGCGGGACGTCTACAGCGTCCTGGTCCGCCCCGGTACCGCGCGGACGTGGGTGCCCGTACACGGGACGCGGGCCGTCGGGATCGACGATCACCTGCGGTACCTGCGTACGCCGCACCCCGGCCGGCGCGAGGGGCCGGGTGACTTCTGGCTGCTGCCGGCGCCGCACGCGGACGAGGTGCTGGCCGGGGCCGTGGAGGTGCGTGCGCTGATCGCGCGGTGGCCGGGCGGGAGGCCGGGGAGGGGTGGGGCGCCGGTGACGTGGGGGGTGCGGCCGTCGTCGGCGTAGGGTGGGCCGATGCCTCTCGTGGAGATCACTTACGCGCCCCGCGTCCCCGAGGACGTCCTCCGTGAACTGCGGGACGCGCTGCCGCACTTGGTGTCCCTGGCGGTGGCGTGTCCCGAGGAGCCGTACGACGGTGACCTGCGGCCCGGCGATGTCGAGTTGCGCTTCCGGCCGCGTGGGCCGCTGGACGGCGGCGGGCTGGACCTCGTCGTGGAGGTGCGGTCGAAGTGGTTCGAGAGCCGTGCCGCCGACCGCCAGGAGCGGGCCGACCGGCTGTGCGCCGGCATCCGGTCGGCGAGCGGGCTGCGGGACGTCGGTGTCTACCTGGCGCTGCCGGTCGCGGCCTGGGCGCAGGGGGATTGAGGGGAGGGCGCGGGGACGCGGCACCGGGCACGCGGCCGCAGGCCGGCGGCCTCGGCCTGTGCCGGACGGTCCTCGCGCGCGGGGGCGTCCAACCGCGGGGCGCGGAGACGCGGCGTCAGGCGCCCAGCCGGGAGCCGGCGGCCTCGGCCCGCTCCATGACGGTCCTGGCGCGAGAGGCCCGATCGCCGGGTTCCTCGTCGGTGACGTCGACCGTATGTACCGGGACCCGGCCGGCTTCGCCACGGAGGCGGCCAGTCAGGCGCAGAGTCGCAGGATTCCGTCCTCGAAGCCGGGGAACTCCCGTGCCGCCTCGTCCATGACCGACTTCGCGGACCACCGCCGCTCCGGGGTGAATTGCCCCGCGATGGCGACGAGTTCGGGTACGGGGCGGGCGGGTCGGACGCGTTCGTCCGGGTCGACGGCCTCGTACGGGCCGAACCCGTCGGCCAGGAGCCAGAGGAAGGCCGGAAGGTCGCGGGCGACGACGCCCATCTCGCCTTCGGAGCCCATGTGCACGACCGGTTGGGCGCTGAGCGGTGCGGCGGGCCGGGTGAGCCACACGGCCGTGAGACCGCCCGAAGCGTCCTGCCCGAAGACGCGGAACGCGTCGCCCGTCACCTCGCCGTTGCCCGTCCAGGCGCGGAACCACGCCGTCGTCTCCTCGGCGGACTGCAACTCCGGGTAGAGCTCGAAGTCGATGCCGTCGCCGTCCTCGTACGCGAACCCGACGTCCGTCAGGGCCTGGAGGGGAGCGGGGAGGCGGCAGTCGTCCGTCGGTGTCATGGGTGCACGCTAGCGGCCGCCGTCTTCGGTACCGCCGCGGTGGCCTCGTATCGCCGCCACCGCGCACACCGCCGCCAGGGGCAGTTCCGCCGCGGCGGCCATGATCAGGGCCGAGGTCAGGTCGCCGCCCGGAGCGGCCGTCATCACGTCGAACCAGGCGTCGGCGACGAGCAGAGTGGCGGCGACCGCTGCCGTCAGGCTGTGGATGGGGTGACGCCGTACGGCCAGGACGCCCGTCGTGATGAGGGCGAGCGCCTCCAGCGCGTCCAGGCCGACCCAGGCCGCCGACCAGTTCGAGGCGGTCGTCTCGGCCGGCAGGCTCGTGGCGAGGACGAACAGCCAGGGGAGGAGCGCGACGCCGCAGGCGGCCAGGGCGTAGCCGAGGAGGTGTCTCTTATACACA
>NZ_JBPQTX010000137.1:0-17480 GCF_051386555.1 Streptomyces sp. URMC 126 | reverse complement strand
GGAGCCGGGGAACGGGGGAAGCTGGGGGCTGGTCTGCGGTCCGGTGAACGACGGCGTGGTCATGCCGCCATCCTGCGGCGTCGACGGAAGCTCCGGCCTGAGCGCTCGTACTCAGTTTCGGTACTCAGGTGATCACGCCGGTGCTTGTCGGGGGCGGCCCGAGCGGGGGGTGAGCGGGGACGACCGTTCAGTGGCGCGCGTCCGAACGCGGCCTTTGCAGGGTGAAGGTGTCGACGGGGGTCAGGTCGCCGTGGGGGCCGTCGAAGGTGTAGTAGGTGACGCGCATACGGGTCAGGCGGTCACGGGGGTCGCCGGGGTCGACGTCGAAGGCGGCGAAACCGCGGTTGTGCTCGCGGTCCTGGACGGCCGCCCAGGGCGCCTCCTCGGGGAGCCATATCGGCTCGCGGTGGCCCGAGGAGGTCCTGTCGTCCTTGAGGCCGACCAGGACCCGGGCCCGCGGGGTGTCGAAGAGGTCGTCCTGGCTGGTGGCGATGTTGCCGCCGGCGCCGATGACCATGTGGACGGTGCCTTTGGCCGTGTCGACCAGGTCGGTGCGAGTGGCGACGGGGACGGGGGTGCGGGCGTCGTCGGGGAGGGTGCCGCGGACCGGGTGCGACCGCTCGTAGTGGTGTTCGTGTCCGCTCAGCACCAAGTCGACGCCGTACGCGTCGAACAGCGGGCCCCACGCCCGGCGTACCCCCAGGTCGCTGCCGGCGCTCCGGTGGCTGGAGATCATCGGCTGGTGCATGCAGACCACGATCCAGTCGATTCCCCGGTCCGCGCGCGCCGTCTTCAGCTCGCGTTCCAGCCAGCGGCGTTGGGCGCCGCCGGAGTAGCCGTTGATGTAGGTGTCCCCGCCGTCCTGGAGCGCCACGTCGTCGTTGGCGAGGCTGACGAAGCGGACGGCGCCGACGGTGAACGCGTACCACATGCCCCGGGTCTCCTCGTCGGACGAGGCGCCGGAGGGGAGGGCGAAGTAGGCCTGGTAACCGGCGGCGCCGATGGGGCCGTTGCCCTTCTCGTTCTCGTGGTTGCCCGCGCAGGGCATCCAGGGTCGCAGCCGGGTGGAGCGGCTGTTGTTGATGAACCAGTCCGCCCAGGTCGCCACCCGGCTCGTGCCCCACGCGCCGGCGACCGCGGCGTAACACAGGTCGCCGTTGACGAGGTTGAACAGCGGCGCGACCCGCTCGACGGCGGAGACGATGTCCGCCGAGGCGGGCGAGCCGATCTGGCTGCTGGTGTGCAGCGGGAAGCGGTTGACGGGGGAGGGGACGCCGTCCGGCAGGTGGACGATCCGGCGGAGGTCGGGCGTCGCCTGGTCGCCGAAGCTGGTGAAGGTGAAGGCGGCGCGGCCGCGCGGCGCCGTGGTGAACGAGCCGGTCTCCGGCGTCGTACCGTCGTGTCCGGCCGAGTACAGGTAGGTGGTCGAGGGGCGCAGGCCGGTGATCCGGGCGTGGTGGACGTACACCTCCTCCTTCGACAGCCCGTCCCGGTAGGTGCGGGTCTCGGCGTCGACGGCCCCGCTGCCGTACCCGCCCGCCGGTGACCCGAGCCGCACTCGCGGGCGGTGGACCGACTGCGGGGTGATCCAGGAGACGGTCATCTCCGTGGCGGGGTCCGAGCCGAACTGCAGGTGGACACCCAGCACTCCGGGCGCCCCCACCCGGTGCGGGCGGTGCCATATCAGGGGGCCGGGGGACGGGGCCGCCGTCGGCGGAGACGCGGCGGCGGACTCCGTGACGGCGGCCTCCGCCGCGGCACCGGTGACGAGCGGGACGGCCGCGGCGGCCGACGAGCCTTTGAGGACGGATCTGCGTGTGATCGTCATGTAACGCCCTGTTCCCGTGGGGAAGTCGGTGGTTCTGGGCACTTTAGGTGATCACTGCTTGATCCGCTTTGATCCGCTCGTGGCGATTCCGTGAGCCCGGCCTCGCGGCCCCCGGTTCGTCGTCCGCCGCCACCCCCCCCCGAGTGCCGCTCAGCGGTGCGGCGGGGCCGGCTTCCCTCTCATCGGTCCTGCGAGAGCGTGTACAGCTCCTGGAAGAGCCCGCCCGCGACGACCAGTTGGTCGAAGGTGCCGTGTTCCGTGACCCGGCCGTGCTCCATGACGACGATGCGGTCGGCGATCCGGGTGTTGTCGAGCCGGTGCGTGACGACGACGGTGATGCGGTCGCGGGCGATCTTCTTCAGCTCGGTGAAGATCTGGTGCTCCCCGCGGGCGTCCATCTCGGACGTGGGCTCGTCCAGCACGAGGACCGCCGGCTGCCGGTACAGGGCGCGGGCGCAGGCGATGCGCTGCCATTGGCCGCCGGAGAGGGTGACGCCGCCCCACAGCTCCCGGGCGAGGAGCGTGTCGAGCCCCCGGGGGAGCTCCCGGACGGCGTCCGTCATGCCGACGCGGTCCAGGGCCTCCCACACCGCGTCGTCGTCCCAGGTGCGGGGCTGGCCGAGGGTCACGTTCTCCCGTACCGACAGCGGCCAGCAGGCGAAGCTCTGCGGCACCACCGCCGTCCGGTCCGACAGTGTCTTCTGGTTGGCTTCCGCCAGGTCCACGTCGTCCCAGAAGACGGTTCCCTTCTCGGCCGTGTACAGGCCGAGCAGGAGGCGGACGAGCGTGGACTTGCCCGAGCCGTTCTCCCCGACGACGGCCACGACCTCGCCCCGCCGGAACGTCAGCGACACGTCGTCCAGGGCCGGGGCCGTCTTGTTGGGGTACCAGTAGGAGACCTTCTCCACGCGCACCCGTTCCACCACCGGCGGCACCGTCCTGCCCCGCGCGCGCGGCGTCCGCTCCGGGGCGCGGCCGTTGGCCACGAACCGTTCCCAGTCCGCGAGGTAGAGGCAGTGCCGGAACAGGCCGACGGTGTACGCCAGCAGGTCCCGGATGGACGCCAGGGCCTGCCGGACGGCCACGATCACCGTCGCCGACACCGCCAGGGAGACCCGGCCGGAGACGGTCAGCCAGGCCAGGACCGCGTACGCTCCGGCGAGGCACACACCGCCGGCCGTGTACGACAGCAGATCCGTGCGCAGTTGGCGCGGTGTCTGGGCGAGGAACTTCTCGTCGATGGTGTCGGTGAGCCGGCCGTACCAGAACCTCAGGTACGGGATCATGCCGTTGCCGTGCATCTCGTCGCCGAAGTACCGGTTGGTGGTGTAGCCGCGCATCATCTGCTTGACCGTGCGGCCGGCCGCGACGGCCAGATGGGTGCGGTACTCGATGCGCGCCCGCACCACGGCCCCGACGCCGGACGGGAGCACGGCCAGCAGCAGGACGCCGAGCATCAGCGGGTGCAGCCCGGCGAGCACCCCGCCGGCCGCCACCAGCCGGATGAACGAGCCGAGGAAGACCTGGACTTCGGTCACCAGCCGCTCGGAGCGCACCACTCCCGTCTCGGCCTTCTCGCGGTCCTCGGTGAACGACGGGTCGTTGTAGACCTCCAGCCGCACCGACAGGGCGGCGTCGATCAGCGCCCGGTCCGCCGCCGTGAGGAGTTGTGGACGGAGCCGGTCCTCGGCCCACTGGCCGAAGGCGTGGGCGCCGCGCGCGAAGGCCGCCGCGCAGCCGGCGCCGATCAGGTACGGCATCGCCGCGTGTACGCGGAAGGACACGGTGCCGGTGCCGACGAGCGGCCCCATGGCCTGCGCCGTCATGGTCAGGAGCACCGCGGCCCCGGCCCCGCCCGCGATCTCCGCGACGAACAGGACGACGACGGCCCTCCGGTCCGCCGCCCACGCCATCCGCAGGAACCGGGCCAGCAGGAACGGGACGTCACGCAACAGCTCGAACAGCCCGTGCTCTTCGAGGACGTTGCGCTGGTTCGGTCCTTGGTAGGTGAGCGCCGCCGGCTCCGGCATCGGGGGGCGCTCCCGGAGCCGGGCCTGTCGACCGCCCGGTCGTTCGCCGCCCGCTTTACCGCCGGATGAGTTCTCCACCTTTCGTTCTCCCTCCCCTTGGGTAAAGAGCGCCCGGTCGAGGGCACCCGGTGCCTAACCGGTCGCGCCCGGGGAGGGACACGGCCTCAACCGGCCGATTCGGGGAGGGTGTTGGGGCGCGCGAGGGCGGAGTGCCCGGTGTCGGCGCGGGGTGCTGGTGCCGGGTGTCGCGGGTCGGTGCGAGAGGGGCCGGGCGAGGCCGCGGGGCTCAGGAGAGGTCCAGCACCGCCTTGCCGTGCAGCCGGCGGCCGAGGAGCAGGTCGATGGCGTCCGCCGCCCTGTCCCACGGGCCCCGCCAGGCGATCCGCGCGTCCAGTTCCCCGGACGCCACCAGTCCGGCCAGCAGGGTCAGGTCCGCGCCGAGGCCGGTGCACCGCATGAGGTAGAAGCTGACCAGTGCCCGGTCGTGGCCGGTCGGGGCGCCGAGGAAGGCGCCGGGCGGGAAGACGTCGGGTTCGTGCTCCGCGCGGCCGACGGAGACGAGGGTGCCGTGCTCGGCGAGCCGGGCGTACCCCTCGACCAGTTGCCGTCCGCCGACCAGGTCGATGACGCCGTGCACGGGTTCGGTGAGGTCCTCCGGGCCGGTCACGACCTCGTGCGCGCCCAGGGCCCGCAGGCTGTCGCCGTGGGCGCGGGGGTCACCCGTCGACGCGACGACGTACGCCCCGGCGCGGCGGGCGAGTTGGACGGCGTACCGGCCGGTGCCGCCGGTGGCTCCGGTGACCAGGACGCGGCTGCCGAGGACCGGCCCCAGGCGCCGCAGCGCGCGCAGGGCGCTGGCGCCGGCCACCGGGACGGTGCTGATCGCGCCGAGGTCGGCCCCCTCGGGCACGGTGCCGATGAGGTCGGTGTCGACCGCCCGTAGTTCCGCCCAGGCGCCGTCGCCGGACAGGGTGACCACCGGGGTGCCGGCGGCGGGGCCGGAACCGTCGGCCGCCGCCCGTTCGACGACTCCCGCCGCGTCCCAGCCGAGGACGGCGCCGGCGGGCGCCTCCGCCAGGACGTGCTTGATCTCGCCGAAGTTGAGCGAGGTCGCGGTGGTGCGGACGAGCGCCTGGTGGGGTGCGGGCTCGGGCTCCGGCGCCTCGCCGAGACGCAGGCGGCCGGGGGCGGTGGGGTCGACGAGGAGTGCGCGCATGGCAGGGGAGCCCTTCCGGGAAGACGATTATGCCTCTCAGTGGCATTAACCTACAAGGGGCATAGGCGCCCGCACTACACTGGGGGCGATGACCTCCACCGACGCACGCACCGGCTCCGCTGCCAAAGCCCCCACCGGCGCTTCCGCGGAACGCCTCCCGCTGCGCGAGCGCAAGAAGCTGCGCACCCGTCAGGCGCTGATCGACACCGCCCTGGAGCTCTTCACGGACCGCGGCTTCGACGGCGCGACGCTGGACGAGCTCTGCGACGCGGTGGAGGTCTCCAAGCGCACCTTCTTCCGCTACTTCACCAGCAAGGAAGACGTGGCGATGGCGCCGACCCAGGACCTGTGGGCGGCCTTCCTCGACGACCTGGAGACCCGCGAACCGAGCGGCGAACTGGTCCTGGAACTGCTGCGGGCGTCGCTGCTGGCCGCACTGGAGCGGATGACCGACGCGGGCTGGGCGCGGCGCGTCCGCCTCAGCCGCCGGCTGGCCGCCGAGACGCCGTCCATGGACGCGCACGGCCTGCACTTCTGCGACCGCACGGTGCGCGCGGCCGCCGACATCCTGCGGCGCAGGCTGGACGTCGACGAACCCGCCGACGTCCTCGGCCTCCGGCTGGCCCTCGACTTCTTCGTCGCCGCCCACCGCCACGCGCTGGAGGCCTGGGTGACCCTCCCCGGCGAACCGGGCCGCGCCGCCCTGGCGGACGAACTGCGGCGCGCCTTCGCGGCCGTTCCGGGAGCGCTGACGCTCGCCGCGGAGCCGCGGACCGCGTAGGCGGGCGGCCGGAAGACGACGGCCGCTCGGAGCCCGTCGTCGGCCGCCGCTCGCGGCGCAGGGGACCAGCCGCGCTCTCGTTCCCTCTTTCCGGTGAAGTTCCCCGGCGGCGACCGAAGGTGCCGCCCTCGCCCTTACGGTTGTGCTATGAGGACGCGCGTCCCGCGGTGGTGTCGACGCGACGCCGCATCGACTGGGCCCCGACGCATCGGCCGGACGCCGTGGCGACGGCAGAGGGGCGGGCCATGGGTCAGGTCACGGATCGTGTGAACTTCCTCGTCTCGAACTTCACGTTCTTCAGCGGCGTCACCGTCGTTTCGCTGCAAGGCGGCGAAGTGGCCCGATACGCGACCGGGAGTGTCGCGGCGGACCAGCGGGGCGGCGTCACAGGGCGCCTGCGGGAGTACTTCAGCGACCGGCTCTTCGACAAGCGCCCCTTCGTCTTCCAGCCGTTCGACGTGGACCGGACGGACACCTCGACGCTGACGATCAGCCTCGCCGGCGGTCCCAGGGCGACCATGGTGCTCCATTCCTGGGGCGACACCACGTTCGGGTTCCCGGTCCAGGACCAGGGCGAGGTGTTCTTCGGGTCGGGAGACCCGGTGGGGCCGGTGCCCGGCCGGGCCGGCTTCCTCATCGCCGTCGGCCCGCCCACACACGTGGGGGTGACGGACCCGGGCGCCCCGGAAGCCGGCGGTTCCTGAGCCGGAATGCCGTCGGTCTCGGGGACGGTGCCGCGTACCCCGAGCCGGCGGTGTTCCGTCCACCGGCGGAGGCCGGCGGGGGTCAGGACTCGCAGCCGACCGGGGGATTCCCCGCGGCGACGACGCAGTGGTCGGTGTCCGGGCCGCCGTCGACCAGGCCCAGGTTGACGGCCGCATGGAGGTCGTCGTCGCCTGTGCCGCCCAGTACGCGGCCGTCACTCGCCACCGTGCCCTCCACGGTGAGCCGGTCGTCGTCCTCGGCGCCCTCGACGAGACCGTGGACGACCACGGGGGACTCGATGTGGATCTCGTCGGCGCCCCTGGCGCCACGGAAGTCGGTCGTCGGGGCGGTCGTGGTGTCCCGGCGGACGATGATGCGGTCCGCGTCCTGGCCGCCGCGTACGGCACCGAACGCCTTGCCGCTGATCTCGAAGCCGTCGTGGCCGCGTTGGCCGTCGAGCTCACCGCTGCCGGTGAGTTCGGCGGACCGGCTCAGCGCGAAGCGGTCGGTACCGTCTCCCGCTCGGATCCGGCCCTCGATCCGGCCGGTGAGGATGATGGTGTCGTCACCTCCCAGGGAGTCGACGACGGTCGTCGCGTCCACGGACGAGCACACGATCGTGTCGGCGGCCTCGGTTCCGGTGATGACCGGTCCGGTCGTCACCACGTCGTTGACTTCGCAGGAGGACGCCGCGTGGGCCGGGGTGGCGAGGGCGACGGCGGGCAGGGCCAGGGCCAGTGCCACGGCGAACCGGCCGGCACGGCGGCGGAGGGTGAGGAGAGAAGGTCTGTGCGCGATGTGCGGCATGGACGGATTCCCTTCACGAGCGAGCCGCTTCGAGCGGAAGCGGACTCTCCTCGTTTACTTCCGTGGGACGAACACGCCGAAACGGTAAAACAGTTGCCCGAAATGCATTTCGATCATTTCCCGATCAGGTCCGGGCGGCCGCGCGACTGACATGACGCCCGTTTTCGACAACGCCTCGCCTCCGGAAGGTTTTCGGGTGCCCTCGTTGCTTCGCTGCCGGGAAGGGGATGCCCGGTGGCGCAGGGGCGCACCCGCCGTACAAGGCCGTCCTTTTCCCGGACGGCCAAGCCGCGCATCGCGGGAACATCACGGAAAGCAAAGGCAGCGAACAAAGAAGATAAACGGATATAGCACTCTATGGTGTTGAAGTCATGGACGGACGCTGTTCAGTCTTGTCATGGCGCGCTGTCATATGACTGCCCTCCACGGAGGGGGTCGGATGATCCGGCCATCTGCTCGTCGCACCCCACGACGGGAAGGCAGGAATATGAGCAGACTCAAGCGCGCGACGACGGCATCGGCCCTGGCACTGGCCGTGTGCGGGCTCCTCGGAGCCGCCACGACGGCGCACGCGGACGCCGCGTACGACGAGATCACCATGCTGAAGCAGGAGAAGACCCAGTGGTGCTGGGTGGCCTCCGGCCTGACGATCGCCAAGTTCCAGGGATACGGCTCGACGCAGAGCGACTTCTGCACCCGCGCCAACCCGTACTACGGCTGCAACAACCAGCCGGCCACGCTCGACGACATGGCCAGGGCCTGGGGCAGTCTCGGCATGTCCCACACCGGCACGGGGCTGAGCCGGGCGGCCACCTTCAGCGAGGTGCAGACCGAGGTCCGGGGCCCCCGGCCCGTCGGAGCGCGCATCGGCTGGAACTCCGGCGGCGGGCACATGAACGTCGTCTACGGCTACGACACGTCGAACAACACCATCGGCGTCGGCGACCCGTGGCCGGACACGACCACGTACACGTGGTGGAACTACAACGACTACGTGAGCAACAGCTCGTTCAAGTGGACCCACTCCCGCACCGGCATCTCCCGCTAGGAGCGTGACATGCGCGACCACAGAACGTCCGCGACGCGGCGGGCCGCCGGCCTCTCCCGTCTCCCCCTCGCCCTGGCGCTCGGCGCGTCCGTCCTGCTGTCGGTGGGCGCCGCCCCGGCCGGCGCCGCCAAGGGCCCGGGCGACCTGCCCAACCTCCAGGCGGCCCTGGACACGCTGAAGTCGACCGCCACCCACAACGCCGTCTGCCGCTTCCTCAGCGCACCGGTGCCCGGCGGCGGGTCGCCCGGAGCGGCGGTGACGCTCCCCGCCAAGGCCGACCCCTGCGAGGGCGTGCCGTCCTTCACCATCAAGGACCCGCTGGCCCTGAACGAGATCGCACCGGCCTTCGTGACGGGAACCGCGCAACCCTCCCTCAACGACGCCGTCAAACTCTCCTACGCCGTCGCGGGGGTGACCACCTCCGGCGGCCGTACGGCCACCGTCCTGCTCGCCCCCACCGGCACCACCGGCTGGCACCTGGCCGCCGTCCGCGAAGGCGACACGGACGCCACCTACGCGGGGAAGGCCGATCTCGCGACGACGGTGTTCAGCGAGCCGCAGATCCGCGGCTTCTACCAGCTGAAGCTCACCACCGTCGAGCCGCTGAACGACGCGGCCCGGCAGGGGCTGAACGGTCAGCCGTCGGTGTCGCTCGCCGACTACCAGAAGCTGGTCAAGGCCCGCTACGCCGACAAGCAGCCCGGCTCGGAGTTCGACACCAAGGGCTTCTCCAGCGGTCTCGGCGGCGGCCGTCCGCACTCCTCGTCGGCGTCCTCCACCCCGCTGGTCGTCGGCGGTTCGGGCGCCGCCGCGCTCGTCCTCGCCGGTGGCGCCGTCGGCCTCCGCCGCCGCAAGCGCGCACGGCTCCGCTGACACACGCGAGCGCGTCTCCGCCGGCGTACGTACGACGGACCCGTAGGTCCCCTCCACGCTTCGCCCCGGTTCCGGCCCGCCCACGGCCCGGAACCGGGGCGAAGCCCCGTCCGGGCGCGGGCCGTCGGCGGGCGCCCGTCCGTCACTCGACGCGCGCGGCGTCCAGCAGCACCTCCAGCAGCGCGTCGGGCGCGTCCCCCATCACGTTGTGGCCGGAGGCCAGGGCGTGGGTGCGCCAGGCGGGATCGGTCCGCAGGCGCTCGTACAGCGGGGCGAAGGGGGAACCCCCGGGCCAGCCGGTGGCGTAGACGTAATCCCGGCCGCCGTCGCGGTCGAACCGCCCCTCCAGACGGATCTCCTGGAGCAGCGAGGCCAGCGGGTGCGGCGTCGCCCGGGGGTCGAAGAACGGCAGGGGCGCGCTGGCGTAGCCGTTCCGGCCCACGCCTTCGAGGTACCAGGCGCGTTCCCGGTCGGTCACGAGCGACCAGCACGAGTCGCCGTCGCCGGGGACCACGGCGTCGACGTAGACCAGTCCGGCCACCCGCTCCGGAACGCGGTCCGCGGCGCCGGTGATCACCATGCCGCCGTAACTGTGGCCGACGAGGACGGCGTCGGTGATCCGCTCGTCCTCCAGGACGTTGACGACGTCGTCGATGTGGGTGTCGAGGTTGACCGTGGCGGTGAGGAGGTGCCTGCGGTCCCCCACGCCGGTGAGGGTCAGGGGATAGGCCTGGTGTCCGCGCTCGCGCAGCCGCCGGGCCAGTGGTTCGAAGGTCCAGGCGCCGTGCCAGGCACCGGGTATGAGGAGGAAGGTGGTCATCGTGGTGCTTTCCGGTGGTCAGTCGATGACGGACAGGACGATCTTGCCCGTGGTGCGGCGGCTGTCGCCGAGCTCGTGGGCCTCGGCCGCCCGGTCGAGCGGGAGCACCGCGGCGATCTCGGGGCGCAGCAGGCCCGCCTCCACCAGGGCCGCGATCTCGCGCAGCCCCGCCTGGTCGGCCTCCACGATCATGAAGGTGGCGCGCAGGCCGAGGGAGGCGGCTTCGTCCGCCAGGTACGCCTCGGCCGGGGAGGCGAGGGAGACCAGGACGCCGCCGGGGCGCAGGGTGCGCAGCGAGCGCGGTCCGTAGGCGCCGCCGATCGTGTCGACGACGACGTCGACCGGCTCGACGGCCGCCTCGAAGTCGGTCTCGGTGTAGTCGACGAGTTCGTCCGCGCCGAGGCCGCGCAGGAAGGCGTGCTTGGCCGAACGGGCGGTCCCGATCACGTGCGCGCCCCGGGCCTTGGCGATCTGGACGGCGAGGTGCCCGACGCCTCCCGCCGCCGCGTGGATCAGCACCCGCTGCCCCGGCCGCACGTCCGCGACGTCGACGAGCGCCTGCCAGGCGGTGAGCGCGGCCAACGGCAGGGCCGCCGCCCGCACATGGGTCAGCGCGGCGGGCTTGCGGACCAGGTGCCGGGCCGGTGACGTCACGTACTCGGCGTACGTCCCCGCCGGAAGGGGGTGGCGCGGCAGACCGAACACCTCGTCACCCGGGGCGAGGGTGGCCACCCCCGGGCCGACCGCCTCGACCACGCCGGAGACGTCCCAGCCGAGCCGCACCACCGCGCCGGTCAGGCCACCGGAGGCGCGGTGCCAGGAGTCGGTCGGATTGACCCCGGCCGCGTGCACCCGCACCAGCACCTCGGCCGGGCCGGGCTCCGGGCGTTCCGCCTCGACCACCTTCAGCACGTCGGGGCCGCCGAAGCCGGCCTGGCCGATCGCGCGCATCGTCGTGTTCCGCATGTCTTCTCCGTTCTCCTGTGTTCCGTTCCGTCGGACCTTCGCGGTCCGTCGATCCGGCGTTCTCGTGTCCGGCCGGTTCTCGTGTCCGGCCGGGCGGAAGGGGGGCCGTGGTGTGGGGCTCAGGCCGGGCGCACGGCGCGGGGCGTGGCGGCCCGGTCACGCCGGGCCCCGTCCGCCGCCCACCGCGCCACCGGCCCCAGGGCGTACGACGCCGTGAGGAACAGCCCGCCGAGCAGCAGCCAGCCCGCCACGCCCAGGCCCGCGAGCAGCGAGGTGAGCAGCACCGGCCCGAGGGCGCGGGCGACGGTGGTGCCGGTGCCGAAGAAGCCCTGGTACTCGCCGATCCGTCCCGCCGGGGCCAGCTCGAAGCCGAGCTGCCAGGAACCGGCGGACTGCAGCATCTCGGCGACGACCAGCAGCACCGAGCCGCCGGTCAGGACGGCGACCGCGACCCAGGGCGAACGGCCGGCCGACAAGGCCAGGACCCCGCACGCCAGGAGCATGATCAGGCCGGAGCCGCGGAGGGCGCGGGCCGCGGTGGCGAGCCCGGTGACCGAGCGCGCGGCGCGGACCTGGAACAGCGCCACCGCGACCGTGTTGAGGACGAACAGCGCCGAGACCAGCCACGCCGGGGCCTCGGTGCGCTCGGTGATCCACAGCGGCAGGCCGAGACTGAGCAGCGGCAACCGGAGGAGCAGCACGGCGTTGAGGAGCGTGACGACGACGTACGGGCGGTCCCGCAGGACCCGGAGCCCCCCGTTCCGCGGCGCCGGTACGGGCGCGACGGCCGGCAGCCGCGACAGCAGCAGCGCGCAGAGGACGAAGCTCAGGGCGTCGACCGCGAAGACGCCGCGGTACGCCGGCCCGGTCCCGACGGACAGGGCCAGCCCGCCGAGCCCGGCGCCCGCCGCGAGGCCCGCGTTGAGCGCCGACTGCAGATGGGCGAGGGCCCCGGTGCGCTCCTCCTCGGCGACCAGGCCCGCGAGCAGCGCCTGCCGGGCGGCGGCGAGGCCCGACTGGGCGGACGCGTAGAGGCAGGCGGCGGCGACGAACGGCAGGAAGCCCCGGACGACCAGGAACGTCGCCACCGCGACGCCGGTCGCGAGGGCGAGCAGCACCGCCGTGCCGCGCGGGCCGCGCCGGTCCGCGAGCCTGCCGAGCGGTACCCCGACGACCGAGCCGACCGCCCAGGCCACGGTGAGGCCGAGTCCGACGCGGGCGGGGGCGAGGCCGACGACGTGGGTGAAGTAGAGGGCCGAGGTGACGTAATACGCGCCGTCACCCACCGAGTTGCCCAACTGGGCGAGGGCGAGGGTGCGTCGGGGCCCGGGAGGGGGCAGCAGAGGTGACCGGGCAGGGTCGTGGACGGACAAGGTTTCTCCTGGTGGGACGGTCGGGCGTGCCGGGGCGCCGAGGGCTACGCGGCCGGCCGGTAGTCCAGGACCAGGGCACCGGAGTCGAACACCGTCGTGGAGGCGAGCGTCCACGTGGTCGCCGGGGCACCCTCGGGGAACAGCCGCTTGCCCCGGCCCACGATCACCGGATGCACCCACAGCTTGAGCTCGTCGACGAGTCCGAGGGCGATCAGGGCGTTGGTCAGCTCGCCGCTGGCGTAGACGAGGAGGTCCTTGGCGTACCGGGTCTTGAGCTCGCCGACCTCGGCGGCCAGGTCGCCGCGGACGACGGTGGCGTTCCAGGCCGGCCGCTCCAGGGTCGTGGACACGACGTGCTTGGGAAGGGCGTTCATCCGGACGGCGAACTCGCCCTCGGACTCCTCCATGTGCGGCCAGGCCGCGGCCATGCCCTCGTACGTCACCCGGCCCAGCAGCAGCGCGTCACTGGCGAACAGCCGGCCGCGCGCGTACTCGGCGTGCTCGGCGGTGAAGTACGGGCCGGTCCACGACGGGTTCTCCATGACACCGTCCAGCGAGACATACGTCAGGGCAACGATTCCGGCCATGGGACATCCTCGTACGTTCGATTCGGGAAAGGCGGCGCGGGCGGGCCCCGGGACGGCTCCCGGCGGGTCCGGTACGCAGCGCCTCTGGCAGACTGCCCGTCGGAAACCGGCCGAACAACGCCCGATACCGCAACCCGCGTTTAGTCCCGCTCAACGCCGTAGGAGCTCCCGTTGCTCGAACGCCTGGAACTGGAGGCCTTCCTGACGCTGGCCGAAATACTGCACTTCGGGCGGACGGCCGAGCATCTGCACGTGACCACCGGCCGGGTCAGCCAGACCATCAAGAAGCTGGAACGCCGCATCGGAGCCGACCTCTTCGAGCGGACCAACCGGAGCGTCCGCCTCACCCCGCTCGGCCTCCGGCTCTACGAAGACCTCCGGCCCGCGTACGATCAGATCCGGTCGGCCGTGGAGCGTGCCATCGCGGACGTCCGGCAGGCCCCCGGCACCCTGCGGGTCGGCTTCGTGGGCGCGGCGGCGGGGCAGATCGTCCATCAGGCGGCGGACCTCTTCTCCCGGCACGAGCCCGACTGCCGAGTGCGAGCGCGGGAGACCCAGGTCGCCGAGGCACTCCAGCGGCTGCGCGCGGGTGACGTGGACATCCTCGTCACCAGCCTGCCGCTCGCCGCGCCCGACATCGTCGTCGGCCCGGTGGTCATCTCCGAACCCCGCATGCTGGCCGTGCCCTCGGACCACCCGCTCGCCGGCAAACCGAGCGCGGACATGGAGGACCTCGCGGACATACCGCTGCTGCGGCTGGCCGGCGCGCTGCCGGGCGACTGGCCCTCCGACCGCTGGCCGGAACGCACGCCCGGCGGACGGGCCATCCGCGGCGGCCCGTACTTCGAGACGTTCCAGGAAGCGTTGCAGCTGGTCGGCACCGGCAGCGGGGGAATGATCGTCGGCGCCCAGGTCACCCGCTTCTACAACCGCCCCGACATCACCTGTCTCCCGTTCTCCGACGCCCCGCCCATCGACTGGGCACCGGTCTGGCTCAAGAGCAGCACCAGCCTCCTGATCCCCGCCTTCGCCCGGGCCGCCCAAGAGGTGGCGAACCGCGTGTATCTGGGAGGCCGTTAGCGCCGGCCAGGCGGCCGTCAGGGGGTCGTGGCGAGGTGGTCCGTGAACCACTCGCAGGCCAGTTCCGCCACCGTGTCCAGGGCCCCCGGCTCCTCGAACAGATGGGTGGCCCCGTCCACGACCACCAGCCGGTTCTCACACCGCAGCCGCTCCGCCGCCCGTCGGTTCAGGTCCAGGACGGCCTCGTCCAGCCCGCCCACCAGGAACAGCGTCGGCGCACGGACACCCGCCAGCCGGTCCATGGCCAGATCGGGGCGGCCGCCTCGCGACACCACGGCCGCCGGGCCCTCCCGGCCCTCCTCCGCCGCCGCCCAGAGGGCCGCCGCGGCCCCCGTGCTGGCGCCGAAGTAGCACAGCGGCACGGACTCGCGGCGCATCCACTCCGTCACCTGGTCCAGCCGGCCGGCCAGCAGACCGATGTCGAACACCTTCGCCCGGTCCTCCGCCTCCTCCGGCGTCAGCAGGTCGAACAGCAGCGTCCCCAGGCCCGCCCGGTTCAGCACCTCCGCCACGGCACGGTTGCGCGGACTGTGCCGGCTGCTGCCGCTGCCGTGCGCGAACAGCACGACCGCCGGCGCGCCGGGCGGCATCGTCAGATCGCCGTCCAGGGTGACCGTACGGTCGTCCACGGGCAGCTTCACCGGCGCCGGGCCGTGGATGTGCGCTCCCGCCCGGGGCGGGGCCGCCGTCGTGTCGTGCCGCAGCAGGGCCACGACCTCGGCGTCCTCCGTCTGGGAGAAGTCGCGGTACCACTCGCCCACCGCCGAGAACCCGCCCGGCGCCGACAGGTACACCAGCTCGTCCGCCTCGCCGCGCAGCGACTCCACCGCGTCCGGCGACGTGACGGGCACCGCCAGGACCACCCGGCGGGCTCCCTGTGCCCGGGCCACCTTGCACGCCGCCGCGGCCGTGGAACCGGTGGCGATCCCGTCGTCCACCACGACGGCCGTCCGGCCCTCCAGCGGTACGCGCGGACGCCCGCCGCGGAAGCGGTCCGCCTGCTCCCGCAGATGCCGCTCCTCCGCCCGCTGGACCTCCGCCAGATCGTCCTCGTCCACCCGGCCGAGCCGCATGATGTCGTCACGCACCACCCGCACCCCGCCCTCGCCGAGCGCCCCGAAGCCCAGCTCCCGGTGCGAGGGAACGCCCAGCTTGCGCACGAGGATCACGTCCAGCGGCGCCCGCAGCGCCCGGGCGACCTGGTAGGCCACCGGCACCCCGCCGCGCGGGAGGCCGAGCACGACGGGATCGTCCCCCCGCAGGTGTCCCAGCCGCTCGGCCAGCCGTCTGCCCGCGTCCACTCGGTCGTCGAATCGCATCGTCCACCTCCGGCAGCCGGGGGACACCCGGCCGGCGGGAAAGGTCTCCCTTCCACTATGCGACCCCCACGGGTGCGCACCAACCCGGCCGGGACGCTCAGCCGTCCCCGGCCGCCAGGGCCGCCGTGATCCGCGCCGCCGCCTCCGCCGCCTCGTCCTCCGACGCGTACCGCGTCCGCGGCCAGAAGAAGCCCCGCAGCCCGTCCTTGCGGTCGCGCGGTACGACGTGCACATGCAAATGCGGCACCGACTGGCTCACCTTGTTGTTGGCCGCCACGAACGAACCGGCCGCGCCCATCCCGCGCTCCACCGCCCCGGCCACCCGCCGCACCCGCGCGAAGAACGGCCCCACGTCCGCCTCCGGCAGGTCGGTCAGGGTCACCACGTGCCGCCGGGGCACCACCAGGACGTGCCCGGGGAACAGCGGCCGGGCGTCCAGGAACGCCACCACCGCCTCGTCCGCCAGCACCCGGTGCGCGGGCGCGCCGCCCGCCACGATCGCGCAGAACACGCAGTCCGTCACCGAAGAGTCCCGTTCCTCCCGCATGGCCTCAGCTTTCCCGCGAATCACCGGCGGCGCACGCGGCGGCCTCACCGGATGGCGTGCGCCACGAGGCCGGTGCGGCGCTCTCCGCGGACCTGCCTACGGAAGCGGCTCGGCGGGGGCGCCCGCGCACCGCCAGGGCGGCGGGGCGCTCCCCGCGTCCCAGCCGGCGAGTGCCCGCTCGTCCAGGCAGAGGATGCCGCTGCGCGCCGCGTACTCCAGGGCGGGGCCGGTGAAGTCGCTGGTGGTCACGACGGCCGCCACCTGGGCGGCGTGGATGGTGAAGCAGGTGCCGCCGAAACGCTGGAGGTCCTGTGAACCGACCTTGTGGTCCGGCCCGTACCGCTTGCACTGGACGACGATCCGCCGCCCGTCGGGCGCCGTGGCGAGCACGTCGGCCCCCAGGTCGCCGGCTCCGCCGACCACCCGGACGTCCGTACAACCGTCCCGTTCGCAGAGCCGGGCGATCGCCTCCTCGAACTCGGCGGCGTCCAGGGCCGCGTAGTCCACCGGCGGGGCGGCGTCCACCAGGGGGGAGGGCCGCGGGCCCGTCCGGCCGTACGCGGCCGTCGCCCGGAAGGCGCGCCGCAGCCGGTGGCGCCCCCGGAAGCCCGCCGCCCCCGCGGTGCCCAGCGCGAGCAGGCCGCACACGGTCTCGACCGGATGCCCGGCGGCGTGCCCGGCGGCCGTCCGCAGGGTCAGCCCGGCGCCGCAGACCAGGATGGCGAGCAGCGCGAGCGCGAACGCGGCCCGGCGGAAGCCGGAGGCCGCCCGGCGTCCGGCAGGGTTCCGCCGGGGGACGGAGGGTTCGGGTATCGGCATTCGGCGGCTCCCCCCCGCGAAGACTCCAAGATCATTCGGTGTGGTGCGTGTGCCCCTTTCCGGCGATTTCAAGGCGCCCGGGCGGCCTCCGCCCGGGCCGTAGCCCCGTTCGAGTACGGGGATGGCCTCGGCGGGACGCCGTCACCTGTCGGTGTGTCAACGGCCCGGGGCTTGTCGTACCGGCCACGCGGCGACCGCGCGTTCATCGCAACCGGTGACCGTCCGCGTGTTTGAAGTGACGTGGAAAGGAAGGGGAGGCGTGAGGGCGCCCGGAGGCCCGCGACCGTTCCGGCGAACGGCGAACGTCCGTGTGGATCGCGGCCGGGCCGGGTCGCCGGAGTGTTTGACCGGTGTGGGCGCCGACCACTAGCAAGGGGCCCGCGCCGGTGACGTGCTCGGACCGCCGAGGCCGGTCCGCGTCGCGGGCGGTTCAAGGGGAGGTTTTCTCAGTGGTGCCGAGCAAGAGGGTGTGGCCGGGGGTGCTGGCGGCCGTCGCGGCGAGCCTGACGGCCATGCCGGCGGCGGCGGACGCGGACCCCGTGCTGCCGGCCCCGCGCGTGATCACCACGCCGGGGGACACGCAGGTGATGATCCCGCAGGGCGCCAAGTACATGCGGGTCACCGCGTGGGGCGGCGGCGGGGGAGGCGGCGGTGGCGCCGGCGGACAGGGCGGCGGCGGAG
>NZ_JBPQTX010000136.1:0-17521 GCF_051386555.1 Streptomyces sp. URMC 126 | reverse complement strand
TTCCGCACCAGCGCTTCCCCACCCCGCGACCCCGCACCTCGCGACCCGCACCCCGCGCTTCGCCCTCGCAGCCCGCACCCCACCCGCAGGAGCAGCCATGACCGACAGCCCCAGCCGCCCCCGCAGCGCCGCTGTATGGCTGGGCGTCCTCCGCCGCCAGTTCCCCGAGCTGGCCAAGGAGCTCGCCCCGAGCCGCGGTACCGCTCTCTCCCCCACCGGCCGCCGTACGCGCTCGGCTCCCGGCACGGCCGTCCGCCTCTTCGTCTCCGACACCATCCGCGACATCACCGACGGCGTGATCGAGCTGGAGGAAGCGGTCTGCGAGCGGCTGCGGCTGCCGCGCCCGCCGCGCGGCACGGTGGACCAGCGGCTGGTCCGGATCACCGCTCTGCTGGACCGGGCCGCCGCCGACCCCGTTCTCGACGAGCACATCCGGAGCGAGGCGCGCCGGATGGCGGGCCGCTGCTCGGTCGCGCTGGGAGAGGCGGACCCGCCGGTCCGGGTCGAGGGCCGCTGCCGGCACTGCGGCTCGGTGTCCCTGCGCGTCTTCCCCCAGCGCGAGGCCGTCCTGTGCGTCAACCCGGGCTGCCGGTGCGCCGACCCGGCGTGCGACTGCCGGACGGACGCCGCGCACCGGCACGAGTGGACGCGGGCGGAGTGGCGGCTCGCGACGGCCGACGGGGCGGACGAGACCGGGGAGAACGCCTGATGCTCAAGCCGATCCCGGCGGTCCCTGCCGCCACCACCCTCATCACCACCGCCATGGCGGCGCGCGAGGCGGGGGTGAGCCAGGACGTCGTACGGAAGTGGGTCCAGCTCGGCCACCTGACGCCGGCGGCCCGCCAGGGACGCGCCAACCTCTTCCGCCTGGAGGACGTCTTCGCCGCCGAACGGGCCACCCGCCGGGCCCACACACTCCGTCCGCCGGTCTGACGCCGGGGTACGACGGGATCACGGAGGCGCCCCGGCTCCCGGGGCGCCTCCGCGCGTTCACCGGAGACCGGACGACCGGCCTCCCGCGTCGGCCCCCGGGCGCCGGCCCGCCGGAGCAGTCAGTCCTCGGCCTGATGGAGACGGAGCACCCGGGCTCGTACGGCCCCGTCCTCGGCCTCCACCGTCCGCACCGCCTCCTGCCAACCGTTGACGAACCCGCTGAGCTCCGCGTCGTCCGCGACCCGGGCGGCGACCTTCCCCACGACGGCGGTCAGCGCGTGGGCCACCTCGTCGGTGAACGCTCCCGCGTGCCCGGACTCCGCCGCCACCTCGACGGTCGCCGCCACGACATCGGCGAGACGGTCGCTGTACGCGCTCACCGGATGTATCCCCCACGCATCACGAACCGCTCGCTCATGCCACCCCCCAGGTGCTGTCCGTCTCGTTATTGGCTCGCCCCCCGATACACGCTCTCCGTTCGAACCCACCGCTGCCGCGACGGGCCGTCAAACGAGCGTGCGATTCCCCATAACCTAACCCGAGACACTGACAGACCGTCCCCACAGGCAAACAGGGTGCAACGGCGCCTTTGAAAGGCGCGCCCGTCGGGGAGCGGCGGCCGACCGGGGACGGAAGGCCATCGAGGGTGGGAGACCGGACGTGTGGGGGCGGAAACGACGGCTGGCGGACGCGGAGCGGCGACTCGCCGTCGCGATGGAGGCGGCGGCGGAGGCGCACCGACGCCTGGCGGGGACGTACGAACGGATGGACGGCCTCTGCCGTGCGGTCCGGGCCGCCTGCGGCCACGGGGACGGCATGCCCACGAGCTCCCTCCTGACGGTGGTCGGGAACACCCGGGGCGCCCTGGAGAGCTTCGAGGACTTCATCGCCACCTACTTGGAGACGCGGGACGAGTGGACGCACACGGAGGTCTCCGACCCTGACGCGGCCCACCATGCGGCCCAGGTCTTCGAGCTCTGGGCCGAGCGCGCCGAGGAGCTCGCCGACCAGACGGAGGAGCCGATGGCCAACCTGGAGGGGGTCCACACCGGCGTCCAGGAACTCCGCATCGCCCTCCCGGCCGTCCGCGCCCGCGCCCACGCGGCCCTGACGGCGGCGCGCAACGACCTCCTCTGGGCGAGGAGCTCGTTCCCCGGACGGTTCGCGTTGGAGGCCCGGCTCAACGCCCTGGGCGACCGACTGCGCGAACTGGACGCGGGACGTGTGGAGCTCAACGAGAACGACGGCGAGGTCACCGACTGGTACCGAGAGGTGGAGACGGGCGCGGCGGAGGTCCGCGACGCGCTGTCGCGACCACTCAGCTTCGAAGATCGCTGAGGAAGGCGGCCCAGGCAGGGGTGGGTATGAGGAGGGTGGGGCCGTGGGGGCGTTTGGAGTCCCGGACGGGCACAACAGGGCCGTTGTTGGCGGCTACTTCCAGACAGTTGTTGCCGTGATCGCCGGTTCCCCCGCTGTAGCTGCTCTTCCTCCAAGCCGCGGGACTCAAGTCAAGCGCTGCGCTCATGTGCGTACTCCTCTGCAACCGACGTGATCAGGGACAAGGACTCGGCTGGCGGCAACGCGACGGCTGTAGCCAAATCGTAGGAGCGCACGCACCGCTCCACCAGGGGCGGATCGTCCAGGAGGCTTCCGCTCCAATTCCCTTCGCTGTACGCCACCGGCGGCGCGCGACAGCCCGGCGGCCTCGCGGCGACGCTTCAGCTCCCTGCCGAAGAAGCACCAGCCGAACTTCGGCTGGCTGTAGCGCGACTCGCCCCCGGCTTTGGCCATGACTTAACTCCCCATGCATACAGCGTCGTTGTACGGCTGCGACCCCTTCCGAGGCTAACGACGGCACCTCAAGCTGGGGGACCACCGCGCGGCGGCCGGGAGTGGGAGGCGCCGGAGGAGGCGCTGCGCCTGGCGACGCGGGACGAGCGGGCGGCCGCGGGCCTGGCGAGGGGGCGGCGATGAGCGCGAACGCCGTGCGGACGGCGACGGGCCGGCTCGTCCGGAACTGCGCGCACCGCGGGGGCTGGGCGACCGCCGCGGGCGGAATCCGCCGGTGCGTCGAGTGCGGAGTGGAACGGTACGGCGCGTACGGGCCGCTGCGGCTGCCGGAAGAGCCGGCGAGGACCGGCGCCGAGCGCGCGGTGTCGGCGGCGACGGCGATCGCGGTGCTGGGAACGCGGTTCCTGGAGGAGCGCGCCCGCCTCCTCCGCCGCCGTGTGGCGGTGGCCGCGCGACCGCCGTCGTCAAGAGCGTCATGTACGCGGACGTGTCGGCCGTACGTCCCGGCGCGACACTCGTCGCACCTTGGCGGACGCCGTTCAGCGGACAGGAGGCGCTCGTCACGCTGGTCGTGTCCGCCGACGGCAAGCGGGCGGAGGGGCGCTTCTCGCCGCCGACGGACCGCCCGGGAGCACTCCGCGTCGAGCCTCCCCCGATCATCGACGTGACCACCCTCGGGGACATCGCCTCGACCCGCCTCACGGAGGCGGAGTTCCGCGCCGCGACGTTCGCCCTGGACGTCAGGCTGCGCGGCGTGCGCCGGCGGGCGGACGGCAGGAGGCACTACGGCAGAGCGGTCTGGCTGCACGGGCTCGACGGGGATCCGTCGTGGGCCTGCGCCCTCTTCCGGGCCGAGCCGGACCTGACGACACTCGTCTGGCAGGGCGGCCCGCGCCGGCTCTGGGACGAGGCGGAGGCGGCGTACCGCTGGTGGACGGCGCGGGGCGAACCGGGACCGGACCGCTTCGGCCTCACGGTGGACGGCGCGGGCGGACGGGTCTGGCTGGACGAGCCGGAGAACGTCGTCGGGGAGCCGGGGCGGAACCCGTAGCGCGCGGGCGCGAAAGTTGTTGTTGCGCGTTCGCGCGAAGTGGTTCACAATAGATGCAGCGGCGGAGCTGTGCCCGGACCCCGGGCCACGGCATCCGCCGCTTCGCGTTGGGCGGGCGGCCGGCGGACCGGTGATGCGGCCACCCTTCCTCCCTCCGCACGGCACGCGCACGACGGTGCCGTCCGCCCGCTCGACGCGCCCGCGCCGAAAGGAGCACCCATGTAATGGAAGCCCCGATCTCGTTCCCCGATGTGGAACGCCTCATCATCGACCACCTCAGGCTCCGTTCGGAGCTGGCCGGGGTGGTCGTGGACAACCGGCCGCCGACACCGTTCGACGGCACGCAGAAGGCGGTGCTGGTCTCGCGGACCGGCGGCGCCTGGGTGGACGACCTCCATCTCGACCAGCCCTTGGTGGAGTTGGAGGTGTACGGCCCGGACAAGACGGCGGCGCACACGCTGTCCCTGCTGGTCCGTACCGCGCTGCTGCAGCTCCGCGGTACGGCGTACGGGACGGCGGTGGTGACCGATGTCGTCGAGACGGAGGCGGTCCGCTGGTTCCCGGACTACAACCGGCCGGGGGCGAACCGCTACCGGACGACGGTGTGGTTCTCGCTGCGCCCCGCCTGAGGCCCACCCGCGACGCAGGCCCCGCCGAAACCGGCGGGGCCTTTCCTCTTCCTCACCTGTTCCTCACCTTCCTCATTCAAGGAGACCTCCATGCCCGGTATGAACCCGAGCGAGATCCGCGTCGCCGGCACCGGCCGCGTCCTCGTCGCCAAGGTCGGCACCGACGCGCCGGCCGACATCAACACCGACTGGGGTACCGCCTGGCACGACCTGGGCTACACCAGCACGGACGGCGTGAAGTTCGGCCGCAAGGGCAAGACCGCCAACATCGACACCTGGCAGTCGCTGACCCCGGCGCGCACGATCTACACCGAGCGCGAGCTGACCCTGAAGTTCGGCATGCTCCAGCTCAACGAGGACACGCTGCCGTTCTTCTTCGGCGGCGGCGCGGTCGGCGAGACCGCCCCGAACTCCGGCGTCTACAAGTACGACGTGGACGGTGACCAGGGCGAGGACGAGCGCGCCCTGGCCCTGGAGTTCACCGACGGCAGCGAGATCCGCTACCGGTTCGTCGTGCCGCGCGGCCTGGTGACCACCAGCGACGACTTCGACCTCAACCGCAAGGGTGCGGTGAAGCTCGGCGTGACCTTCACGGCGCTGTCCTCGAAGCCGGGGGCGCCGCTGGCGACCTGGCTGATGCGGGACAAGGCGTACGCGGCGGCCCCGGCGAAGTGACCCGCGGCCCCTTCAGGGCCACAGCGTGACCGCGGGCGCCGCGACCGGCGGCCCCCGCCCCCTCTCTACCTCTCAAGGAGCGACCCCATGCCCTCGTTCGACGTCAACGCCGCCCGGGCCCAGCGCCTGGAGGCCCACGGCCGCGCCTGGTCCTTCACGCTCGACGGCGACACCTTCGAACTCCCCACGGAGATCAACCACCGCACGGCGCGCGCCCTGCGCGACCTGGACGACAACGACGTGGACGGCCTGCTGGCCCTGCTGCTCGGCGAGAAGCAGTACGCCCGCTTCACGGAGCACGACGTGACCATGCAGGACATCGCCGCGATCCTCGAGACCTACGGCAAGGAGACCGGGCTCGGCCTGGGGGAAGACTGAGCCTCGACGCGTTCGTCGACGAACACGCCGAGGCTCTCGAAGCGGACCTGCTGCGGCACTACCACGTCGACCTGCTCGACTGGCACCGCGGCCGGCTCTCCTCCCGACGCCTCACCATCCTGATCAAGCACCTCCCCCGCGACAGCGCCGTCAACCGCGACCTCCACGGCGAGGCCACCGACTGGGGACCGGCGGAACACTTGCTCGCGGCGGCGGTGGACCACCTGGCCGTCGCCAACTGGATGACGGGCACCCTCCACAGCGACGAGGACGCGGACCCCCTGGACTACCCCGAGCCGGTCCCGCGCCCGGGCGCGGAGGACTCGACCACAGAAGTCGTCACCACGCCTCCGTCGGAGATGGCGGACCATCTGCCGGCACGGGAGCAGCTCACTCAGTTCTTCGCCTGACACCCTGCGATACGACGCGAAACGGCCGAGCTACTGCAGAAAGAGCTTGATGAAGAAAATGTGCATGAGCGCGAGGGTTATCAGGCCTCCCCACAGAAAGAACCAGGCCTGAGATTTCCTACTAAGCTCCCGCTCAGTACGGGCCCTGCGCGACGGCGCCTTGGGATCGTACAAAAGCGCAACCATCTCCCCGTCCCTGGCTACGCGACTCCCGGAAAGCGGACTACGGTAACGGGCAGTACGCCCATCCTTGGTCACAAAGAGAAACGACTCGGACACCCGATCCTCGGACCAGTAAGCGCTAGTACATTCAGCCATTACGCGAACACCGACAGTGCGCAACCGTCGATCTATCAACAACGGCCTGATCCCGAAGGGATAAATAAACCCTCCGAACAGCAGCAGGACAACAGCACCATAGATCGCCCAGTACACCGTGAGCCCCCTTAAACGCCGATCACCCGCCAGCCGCCCGGAATTTAGCATACCTCCCAGCACCCAGGCGGACACACAGGAATAATTATGGCAAATCAACTCATCGAGGTGGCGCGATGTCGGAAAACAAGGATGACAAGTCACCTGCACACACGGGGCTATTGACTCCCGACTGGTTCCATGACTTCAAGAACAAGGACTACGACAGCACCAAAAGGAAGGTGAACGACCTAAGCGTTACAGTAAACGGGCTGAGCCTTTCGATCGAGAGCATCAAATTCGCGTTCGCCGGTCTCGCCATTGGCGGCACCCTAGCCAAAGTAGACTTCACTCTGGCCAAGGCCGACGAGAAGGGCGTCAGCTTCATGGGGCGCCAGGTTTTCACCTGGCCCTGGGCCAGGGATACATCTGCCCGCCTAGAAAGAAGATATGAACGGGCGTCCAGCCGCTTGGAGCGACGCCAAGAACGGGCACAAGTAAGCACCAAGTCCGCCCTCAAACACCCAAGCATTGCCAGTGCAATTCAGGTGGAGGCGGACCGAAAGGCGCTCATAAAAACATACGTTAAAGTAAGGAAGATCGGGCGAGAGATAGATCGGATAAAAATTAAAGCGGATGAAAAGAAGAGGCAAGCAGAAAAAGATCTCGAGACGGCAAACGCCCGCCTCACCAATACGAGGAGCGCGATAGCAGAAGCTCGGAAGGCCACCCAGGCCTTCAGCCGTGCTCTGGTCTGAGCCGGTGACCTGCCGTGTAGCGCCACTCCTCCTGGGTCCTTTTACCCCCGCACAGCACGGCAGTGCCATGGACCGCTTCCCTCCAAGTCCGATGTATCAAAGACCGCAGGGACACAGTTGCGCCATGGCACCCCCGGGAAGCCCCGGACCGCGGACCCTCCCCCAGCAAACGGGATGATCTATGTCTCTGAACAGCGCTCTCCAGCGCATCAGCGGAACCGCCCAGGGTACCAAGACCGCCCTCGACGCCACCGGCAAATCCGCCCAGAAGCTCAACACCCAGGCCGGCACCCTCAATACCGGTGTCGGGAAGGTCAAGGCCTCCACCCAGCAAGCCGGCCGTGAACTCAAGAACATCAAGAGCGGCTCCGAGGCCACCGCCAAGGCGATCGGCAAGGTCGGCAAGGAGTCCGGGAAGGCCGCGCCCGGGCTGGACAAGGCCGGGCGGAGTCTGAAGAAGACCGCGAAGAACACCGACGGTCTCAACCGGTCGATGAAGAAGAACTTCCTCGCCCAACTCGTCAGCCTCTTCCAGCCGTTGATCGAGAAGGTCGTCGAGATGGCGTCCAAGTCGACGACCATGCGGCGCATCATGAAGAAGGCGTTCGAGGTCATCGGCAAGGCCGTCGACCAGGCATCGAAGATCATCGGCCCGCTGATGAGGGGCCTCGGCAGCCTGATGTCGCACGTCTGGGGCGGGATCAAGAAGGCCGTCGCGCCCATCGCGCTGTGGTTCATGACGGATCTGCCCGCCGTGTTCACGGGCGTGAAGTTGGCGCTGCACGCCGCCTGGGACGTGCTCCCCGATTCCGTCAAGCGCATCTTCCGGGCGATCGGCTCGGCGGTGAAGGACCCCATCAACTCCCTCATCGGGCTGATCAACTCCCTGATCACCTCGCTCAACGGCATCCACGTGACCGTCCCGAGCTGGATCCCGCACTTCGGCGGCAAGGGCTTCACCATCGACGTCACGCCGATCCCCAAACTCGCCGAGGGCGGCATCGTCACCCCGCGCAGCGGCGGCGTGCCGGCCATCGTCGCGGAGGCGGGCGAGGCCGAGGCCGTGCTGCCGCTGTCGAAACTCGACCGGCTGCTGACCCGTACGGCCGTGGCGTCCCGCCTCTCGACGGCCGGCGCCGGCCCGGGCGGCGGCGGGTTCCACATCGAGAACTACTACGCGCGGGCCGACGACCCCCGGGACACCGCCATGGCGCTGATGTTCCTCGCCAAGGCCCGCGGATGAGGAGGCCCGCATGACGGCAGCAGCAGCATTCCCCGGCCCCGTCCGGAACCCGCTCGCCGGGACGGCGGGCCCCCTCGCGGCCTTCTCGTCCGGCGTCAAGCGGCTCACCGGAGCGGTCCGCGGCTGCCTGACCGGCGTCCGGGCGGCCACCCGGTTCCTCACCCGGCTGGCCGCCACCATGGGCCGGACCGGCGCCGAGTCCAAGCGGTTCGCGGCGGCCGCGTCCGCCGCGGGACCGGCCCTGGCGAAGGCGGGCAAGGAGGCCACCGGCGCCGCCAAGAGCCTGGACCGGCAGCGGGACGTCCGCCGCCGGGTGGGCCGGCAACTGTCGCCCATGCCGGGCAAGTTGCGCGGCCTCGGCGGCGTCCTCGGCGGGTTCGGCGGTGCCGCGTCGAAGGCCGGCGGCGTCATCGACAAGGCGGGCACCGCGTTCGGGATCATGGACAAGGTCATGCAGGCGGTGAACCTGGTGATGAAGGGCAGCCCCTGGGCCCTCCTGGCCGGTCTGCTCCTGCCGATCGCCACCGAGCTCATCAACGCCGCCCTGGAGTCGGAGACCGGGCAGCGGATCATGGAGGAGGTCTTCTCCCACGCGGGAGGGGCGTTCGTGGCCGCCACCGCGTCGATCATCCCGCCGGTACGCGACTACCTGGCCGCGATCGAGAAGATCTGGACCGGGCTCAAGATGTTCGTCGAGCCGGTCCGCAAGTTCCTCAAGGGCGACTTCTCCGGCGGCTTCCGCAGCCTCGGCAAGGCCCTGCTGACCACCCTCGGCGGGTTCGCCGATCTCATCCGGGCCGGCTTCCACCTGGTCGCGGGCGTGGTCGCGGCTCCGATCAACGCGTTGACCAGCTTCATCAACATGATCATCGACGTACTCAACAAGATCCCGTTCGTCGATCTGCCGCACATCCCCCAGCTCGCCCGGGGCGGCATCGTCGCTCCGCGCGACGGCGGCGTGCCCGTCGTCCTCGCGGAAGCCGGGGAGGCGGAGGCGGTGCTGCCGCTCTCGAAGCTCGAACGGCTGCTGGACGCGACCGCGCGGGCGGCCCGCGCCGGTACCGACGCCGGTGCCGGTACCGGTCGCGGCACCGGCGGACCGGACCTCCGCGAGTACCACGAGCCCGCCCACCGCACCGCGTACGGCATCGCCGAGGACCTGCTGTTCCTCGCCAGGACGCGTACCGCGACGCGGTGAGGTCCCGGAAGCCCGGGACGCCTCGGGTCCGGAGCACCTCCCCGGCGACCCACCCACCACCCCGGTCGCATCCGGCACCCACCCAACCCCGTACGGAAGGTGAAGGCCGACCTCCATGCCCCCGACACTCACACCACCGACATCGACATCGACACCGACGTTCCCGGACACCACAGACCCCTCCCCCGGCTCACTGATCACCCACGACGGGCAGATCCAGTGGGCCGGGCTGCTGATGGGCCCCGGCACCGACTACCAGATCGCCGACTCCGGCCTCACCGGCTGGGCCGACCTCCCCGGTCTCGACAGCGGCGACGTCCTCCGCCCCGACCAGCACGGCGCCTGGCCCGGCGCCCAGTGGTCCCAGGCCCGTACGGTCACCGCGCCCGTCTGGCTGCTCCCCGACCAGACCGAACGGGCCGCGGCGGTCACCCGGGCGTTCAACGCCGCGACCGGGGTGCACACCGGCGAGCAGTGGCTGGCCGTACGCCTCCACGGCGAGACGCTGGCCTGCCGGGCCCGGGTGGCCCAGCGCGTCGTGCCCCACGACCGGATGTACGTCACCCGCGGCACCGCGAAGGCGACCGTGCAGTGGATCTGCGCCGATCCGCGCCGGTACTCCGTCGACGAGCGCACCGCCGTCACCGGCCTCCCCACCCCCGACGGCGGACTGTCCTGGGGACAGGACGGGAGCCGGACCGCCGGGCAGGGGCTCGCCTGGCCGCTCGACTGGGGCAAGCCCGGCGCCACCGGGCTGCTGACCCTGGTCAACGAGGGCGACGCGCCGACCAGCCCCGTCATCGAATTCCGCGGGCAGGTGAGCCGGCCGTCCCTGACCCGGCTGAGCGACGGGCTGCGGCTCGAATACGACATCACCCTCGCGCCGTCCGACGTCCTGACGGTCGACACCTTCGCGGGAACGGTCCTGCTGAACGGCAGCTCGACCCGCGTGCACACGGCCACCCAGTCGTCCGACCCGGAGCAGCTCTTCCAACTGCCGCCCGGTGAGCACACCTTCGCCTTCCGGGCCGACCCCGACATGCCGGGCGCCGGCGCCACGGCCACCGTCACCTGGCGCGGCGCCCACTGGTGAACCGGCGCCTCCCCCGCTCCTTCCACCACCACCCCAGGAGAACCCCATGAACCTCGGCAGCGCGTGGCTGCTCAACTCCACCAACGGCGAGGGCGGTCAGTCCCGCCTCGACACCCGGCTCGCCCCGCTGGGCGCGATGACCCCGGCCGGCCCGCTGGCCTCCCGGCCCGGTGTGCTGCCCGGATCGGCCGACGGCCGCGAGGTCGTCACCGGGCTCGCCGTCTCCTCCGACGGCGCCGGCATGAGCACCCGCGTCCTCCCCGGCCGCGCGGTCGTCCAAGGCGCCGCCGCCGCGGGCGCCTACCCCGTCTACCTCCCCGAGCCCGCCAGCATCACCTTCGGTGACGGCGACCCGGGCACCCAGCGCGTCGACCTCGTCGTCGTCCGGATCTACGACGACCAGCAGGACGCCTCCGGAAAGACCGGCGCGTTCATCGAAGTCGTGCCCGGCGTCCCGGCGGCGAAGCCCGTCGCTCCCCCGGTCCCCCCGGCCTCGCTGCCCCTGGCCGAGGTGACGGTGAAGGCCGGCGCCTCGGCCGGCACCGGCGGCATCGACTGGCGGGGCGGCGCCGTCCGCGACCGCCGGCAGGCCACCGTCGCCGCGGGCGGCATCCTCCCCGCCGACTGGGGCCAGGGCTTCGCCGGCGCGTACCCCGGCCAGTACCGCGACAACGGCACCGGCCTCCAGCGCTGGAACGGCAAGGAGTGGCAGGACCTGCGGCCGACCTGGCAGTCGTACACGCCGACCTGGGGCGCCGAGGACGGTCCCAAGGTCGCGCTCGGCAACGGAAGCGTGTCCGGCCGCTTCCTCAAGGACGGGCCGCAGGTCCAGTTCTACGCCTCGCTCACCATCGGCACGACGACGAACTGGGGTGGCGGCGGCCGCAACGGCAACTGGTACCTGACCCTGCCGTTCCCCCCGTCCCTGGCCATGCCCGGCAACTTCCGCGCCCGCACGGGTCCCGACAGCGGCAACTACTACTTCGGCGGTTGCTACATCTACCGGAACGGATCCGGGTCGGGGAAGCCGATCAAGTACCTGGACATCGGCAAGGGTGTAGCCCGCGGCTGGTCCTGCCCCGACCCCACCGGCAAGGCCTCCAGCACCTGGGTGGACGGCGATCACCCCGCCACCCCCCAGCCCGGCTCCTGGTACGAGGTCTGGGGCACCTACGAGGTCGACGTATGACAGGCACGGCACCCCAGGCGGACAGCACCTACCGGGCCCTCTTCTGCGACCTCCTCACCGATCGCGTCATCGACGCGCTGCCGCTCACCGACGTCGAGTTCGACGACTTCATCGGCAAGTCGGGCCAGCTCCGCGCGACCGTCCCGCTGCCCGACGAGGCCCTCGCCCGCCGGGCGCGCGCCGCGCTCCGGACCGGCCGTACGGCGGTCTGGCTGGAGCGCGGCTCCGAGATCTGGTGGGGCGGCATCCTGTGGACGTGCACCGCGGAGGGGGACGAGCGCGGCCGGCTCCGGGTGCAGATCCAGGCGGGCACCTTCGACTCGTACTTCGAGCACCGCATCCTGGCCTCCAGCTACATCTTCAAGAAGCGCGACCAGTTCCGCATCGTCCGCGAACTCCTCCAGCACGCCCAGTCCCAGCCCGGCGGGGACATCGGGATCACCTTCGACGACGTGCCCTCCGAGGTGGTGCTGGAGGAACGCGCCTTCGCCTACACCGACCTGGCCCGCATCCGGGAGATCATCGACGGGCTCGCCGCCCTGGAGAACGGCTTCGAGTGGCGCATCCGGTGCTACCGGCACCCGGAGACCGGCAAACGAGTCAAACAGCTCCAGCTCGGCCACCCCAAGATCCTCACCGGTGCCACCGACATCGTCCTCGACCGGCCCGGCCAGCTTCTCACCTACAGCCTGCCGGTCGACTCGACCGTCCAGGCCAACGTGTGGGTGGCCCGCGGCGAGTCCGCCAACCGCGACCAGGCGTCGGACTCCCTCCCCGAGGTGTCCGACCCCCAGGTCGCCGAGGAACTCGCCGCCGGCTGGCCACGGCTCGAAGGCACGTCGGACCACAGCGGCGTCTCCGACAAGAAACTCCTCACCAGCGCGGCCGTCGCCGAACTCGAACGGGCCCGGCAGCCGCAGGCCATCCCCGAGGCCACCTTCCGGCTGGACGGCCGGATCACCCCCGCCCTCATCGGCGGCACGGTCCGCCTGCGCATCCGCGACGGCTGGCACGCGGAGACCCCCGACCGGCAGTACCGCGTCGTCGGACTGACGGTGACACCCCCGGACCGCGGCAAGGCCGAGACGGCCAAGCTCTACCTGGAGGCGATGTAGGTGGCGGCGATCCCCCTGGACCTGCTCGACCGCATCCGCTCCCTGGAACGCCAGGTCCGCGCCCTGATGGGCAGCGCCAACACCCGCCCGGCCATGGACCGCGTCAAGGGCGGCAACGTCGTGATCAGCGACGGCGGCCGGCTGGCCGTCCGCGACAGCGAGGGTGAGAAGGGCGCCGAACTCCTGTACATCGGCAAGAGCGCCGACGTCTTCCCCAACCGCCCCGACGGCACGGCCCAGAGCGGCTTCATGCTGCGCCGCGACGACGGCTCGGTGGCGATGGCGGTCCGCACCGACGCGCCCGACATCGAACCGCGCCAGTCGGTGAGGATCTTCGACGGCAGGAGCAACGCCATCGTCGCGGACGACACCGCGGGCGAGGGCCTGGCCAGGCCGTACCTGCCGTATCCGCTGCCCGCGCCGGTGAACACCGCGCGGTGGGAGACCACCACCTCGACGGAGTGGACGACGCTGCACAGCAGCACCGGCATCGTCCAGCACCCGGCACTGCGCTGCCTGATCCTCATCACGGAGGGCGGCGAGGCCCGACTGCTCGTGAACGGCGTCCCGGTGGGCCCGGCCGGCCCCGGGCCGCTGGAGTTCACGGCACCCGTCGGGCTGCCCTTCGACACCCCCGTCACCTTCGAGGTGCAGGCCCGCGTCACCAGGCCCGGCGCGACGGTCGGCTGCTCCCCGCGCGCCCTGTACGGCGTCAAGTCCTAACCCCTTCAGGAGGCACACTCGTGTTGCCCAACGGCATCCCCACGGTGACCGTCACCGCCCGCTACCTCACCCCGGACGGCCAGCCGCTGAGCGGCACTCTCACCTTCCGGGCCCCGACCCTGCTCACCCACACGGGCAGCGACACCATCCTGGGCGGCCCGATCGTGGCCCCCCTGGACGCGGACGGCCGCGCCAAGGCCGTCCTGCCCGCCACCGACACCCCCGGTATGAACCCGGCCAAGTGGACCTACACCGTCGTCGAGCAGCTTGCCGGGATACCGGTCAACCGCACGTACGACATCGTCCTCCCGGCCGCCCAGAAGACGGTGGACCTCGCCGACCTCGCCCCCGTCGACCCGGAGGCGCCGCACTACGTCGCCGTCCCGGGCCCGCCCGGCCCGGCCGGCGCCCCCGGCCCGGCGGGGCCGGCCGGCGCGCCGGGCCTGGTCCAGTCCGTCAACGGCAAGACGGCCGCGGCCATCACGCTCGGCGCCGCGGACGTCCAGGCCGTGCCCGCCTCGACGGTCGGCCAGCCGGGCGGGGTCGCCGCCCTGGACGCCGCTGGCAGGGTCCCCACCGCCCAGCTCCCCCCGGGCGCCGTCGCCCCCGTCTCCTCCGTCAATGGCAAGAAGGGCGAGGTCGCCCTCGTCGCCTCGGACGTCGGCGCCCTCGACCAGGCGGCGGCGGACCTGCGGTACGTCCAGCAGTCCGCGGCCGTGCTGTCGGTGAACGGCCGGACGGGCGCGGTCACCCTCGACGCGACGATGCTGGGCGCGGCGGCGGCCGGCTCGGTGGTCGCGCTGACCGGCGACCAGACGGTCTCGGGCACGAAGACGTTCACCAACGTGCCCATGGCCAAGGCCGACCCGACGTCCGCCGACCACCTGGTCCGCAAGAGCTACGTGGACGCCCTCGGCACCCCGGGCACGTGGGGGCCGACGGACCTCGGCTTCAAGGCGTGGACGTTCGACCCGGCGACGGCGTCGATGTCGACGACGCTGCCCACCAAGGAGACTCCGGCGTCGCCCCAGTACTGCCCGCCGGGGCAGGTTTACCTCATGGGGATCGTGCTCCGCGCGCCCACCGAGATCAACAACATCGCGTTCTACATCCACGGCTACGTCGGCACCACGCTCGGCGCCGCCTCGTACGCGGGCCTGTACGACGCGACGGGCAAGCGGGTGGCGGTGACCCCGTCGCTGAAGGACATCTTCCCGAAGGTCATGGAAGGCACTACCGTCCCCCTCCCGCTCACCGCGCCCTACACCGCGCAGCCCGGTTGCTATTGGGTGGCACTCGTCCTCAACGGGCCCGCCACCAGGCAAGACGGCCCGGGTTTCGCCGTCGCGGCGAACTTCGGCAACCGCCCGTCCAGCGGCGCCCGCATGCCCGGCGCCTTCGTCCGCCACGCCCGCCTGCCGGCCACGGGCCAGACGTCGCTGCCCACGTCGTTCAACCCGTCCACCGTCATCGACGACGCCAACGCCATCTGGGCCGCGGTCGCGTAACCCCGGCCCTCGGCAAGGCCCGCCCCCTCCCCCCTCCCACGGCCGCGCCCCGCACCGCACCTCCGCGGTGCGGGGCGCGGCCGTCCCCCGAAGGAGCACGACCCCATGGCAATCCCCCTCACCGCAGACCACCTCCTCACCGCCCTCCGCGCCGAGGGCGTCACCGTCGTCGAGGTAGGCGACTGGCGCACCCACAACCGCAACCACAAAGGCCCCTGGGGCCCGGTCAACGGCATCGTCATCCACCACACCGCGTCCAGCGGCACCCGCGACTCCGTCGACCTCTGCTACGACGGCTACGACGAGCTGCCCGGCCCCCTCTGCCACGGCGTGATCGACAAGGAGGGCACCGTCCACCTCGTCGGCAACGGCCGCACCAACCACGCCGGTCTCGGTGACGGCAGCGTGCTGGACGCCGTCGTCGCCGAGTCCGCGCTGCCCCGCCCCACGGCGATGGACACCGACGGCAACGCCCGCTTCTACGGCTTCGAGTGCGTCAACGAGGGCGACGGCAGGGACCCTTGGCCGGCCGCCCAACTGGACGCCATCGAGCGGGCCGCGGCCGCGCTCTGCCGGGCGCACGGCTGGACCGCCGCCTCGGTCATCGGCCACAAGGAGTGGACGAACCAGAAGATCGACCCGCTCGGCTTCACCATGGACGAGCTGCGCGCCCGCATCGCGCGCCGGCTCACCGACGCGACCCGGGAGCCGGACCGGCTCGCCCCCTTCCCCGGCGCCGACTTCTTCCACACCGGCACCGACTCCCCCCTCATCACCGCCATGGGCCGCCGCCTCGTCGAAGAAGGCTGCTCCGCCTACGCCGAAGGCCCCGGCCCGCGCTGGACCGACGCGGACCGCGCGTCGTACGCCCGCTGGCAGCGCGCACTCGGCTACTCCGGTGAGGACGCCGACGGCCTCCCGGGCAAAGCGAGCTGGGACGCCCTCAGGGTCCCGCGCCCCTCCTGAAGGCCCTTCCCGAAAGGCAACCCCATGAGCATGATCCGCGGCATCGACATCTCGTCCTACCAGTCGTCCGCCTACTCCACGTTCGACCTCGACTTCGTCCTCATCAAGGCCACCGAGGGCCGCTCCTACGTCAACCCGCGCATGCGCGACCAGGCGGCCCGCGCCCGGCGGGCCGGACTCGTCGTCGGCTTCTACCACTTCCTCCGCCCGGGCAACCTGGACGAGCAGGCCGCGTACTTCGTCGAGCGCTGCGACTCCGTCGAGGGCGACATCCTCGCCGTCGACTGGGAGACGACCGACGGCGGCGTCGCGACCTGCGCCGACAAGGACGCGTTCCTCCGCAAGGTAAAGGCGCTGCGCCCGGGCCACCGGGTGATCCTCTACTGCAACCGAGACTTCTGGCTGAACCGCGACACCAGCGGCTACGCCGGGGACGGGCTGTGGATCGCGGCGTACGGCACCGGCGCCGGCTCCCCCGGCATCCGGGCGGACTGGCTGATCCACCAGTACACCGACGACCCGGTGGACACCAACGTGGCCCGCTTCCCCTCCCGCGAGGCGATGCGGGCGTGGGCGGCGGGAGACGGCACCCCGCCGCCCGCCGACAAGCAGCCCCCGGCCTACGAGCCCTTCCCCGGCGCGGACTTCTTCCGCTCCGGCCCCGACTCCCCCGTCGTCACCGCCATGGGCCGCCGCCTCGTCGCCGAGGGCTGCTCGGCGTACGCCGAGGGGCCCGGCCCCCGCTGGAGCGAGGCGGACCGCCGCTCCTACGCCCGCTGGCAGCACAAGCTCGGCTACTCCGGCGACGACGCCGACGGCTGGCCGGGCAAGGTGAGTTGGGACGCGCTGAAGGTGCCGCGCGCATGACCGACTCCACGAAGCGCACCCTGCGCACCCTCGTCCAGACCGCCGTGGCCTTCGCCGTCGCCCTCCCCGCGATCGTCGACGCGTCCGGAATCCCGTCCACCCTCCCCTGGATCGCCGGCGCGCTCGCCGCGGCCGGCGGGCTGGCCCGGGTCATGGCCCTGCCCGCCGTCCAGGCCCTCCTCCCGCGCTGGCTGCGCACGGACGACCGAAGCGGCGACCGAGTCGACAACCGGGGCGGCGTATGAACCCATCCGCCCCCCACGCCGACGTCGCCCTCGAACTCGAACGCCTCCGCGGCACGATGGAGGCCGGCTTCGCCCGCGTCGACGGCGCTCTCGCGCTCGTCGTCCAGCGCAACGACCAGACGGACCGGCTGCTAGCCGATCACGAGGCACGACTGGACGCGCTGGAGCGCTCCCGCTGGCCGCTGGCGAGCGTCGCCGCGTTGGTGGGGATCGCCGGGGTGGTGGTCGCGGTGGTGGAGGTGCTGGGGCGGTAGGGATAGCCCCAGGCCCCCCTTTCGCGGCTCCGCCGCTCGTCCTCAAACGCCGGACGGGCTGGATATAGCCCGTCCGGCGTT
>NZ_JBPQTX010000135.1:0-17644 GCF_051386555.1 Streptomyces sp. URMC 126 | reverse complement strand
CCCCTCCTCGCCCCCTCCGCCCGCCTTCCGCACCCGCCAAACCCGTGCGCGACCACCCCTCGGCGTGCGGTATTGTTCTCTTGCGCGGTCGGCAAGGGCACCAGCCCGAGCCGGACGAGCACCGGGACGTGGCGCAGCTTGGTAGCGCACTTGACTGGGGGTCAAGGGGTCGTGGGTTCAAATCCCGCCGTCCCGACCGGGAAAAAGCCCTCTGATCTGCGGGAAACCGCAGGTCAGAGGGCTTTTTTGGTTTGGTACCGGTCCTTCCCGTGGCGGCGGAGCGCGTAGGGCTCGCTTGCGGGTGCGTACACCTGTCCGCCGCCCTCCGTGTCCGCCCGCCCCGCCTCCCGCGGTGGACGCTGCCCGAAAGCCTCTCCCGGGGTGTGGGGCCGTCCGTAGAGTTGTGCCATGCCGCCTGTTTCCCTCCTGGTCATAGGTGCCGGTGATCGAGGCAGTGGATACGCCGGGTGGGTCCTGCGCCATCCCGACCGGGCGGCCGTCGTCGGTGTGGCCGAGCCACGTGCCGTACGCCGCGCGCGGCTCGTCGAAGCGCACCGCATCGCGCCCGGGAACGCGGTCGCGGACTGGAGGGAGTTCGCCGCTCGCGGCAGGATGGCCGACGCGGTGCTGATCTGCACCCTGGACCGTGAACACCTCCAGCCCGCCGAGGCGTTCGCCGCCCTCGGCTACCACATCCTGCTGGAGAAGCCGATGGCGCCGGACGAGGCCTCCTGCCGCCGCCTCGTGGAGGCGGTGGAGAAGGCCGGCGTCATGCTCGCCGTGGGCCACGTCCTGCGCTACACCCCCTACACGCGCACGCTCAAAGCCGTCGTCGACTCCGGACGGCTCGGCGACATCGCCACCGTCCAGCACCTGGAACCGGTCGGATTCTGGCACCAGGCCCATTCGTTCGTCCGCGGCAACTGGCGCCGCGCGGACACCGCGACGCCCATGCTGATGGCCAAGTCCTGCCACGACCTGGACTGGCTCCAGTACATCGTCGGCCAGCCACCACGGCGGGTCGCCGGCTTCGGCCGCCTCTCGCACTTCACCCCCGCCAACCGGCCCGCCGGGGCGGCCGACCGGTGCGTGGAGTGCCCGGTCACGGCCGATTGCCCCTACTCGGCCGTCCACTTCTACGGCGGCATGCTCCGACGAGGCGAGCACCACTGGCCGCTCAGTACCGTCATCGACGACTTCACCCCGCGGGCTCTGGACTGGGCCCTGCGCACGGGCCCGTACGGCCGGTGCGTGTACGCCTGCGACAACGACGCGGTCGACCACCAGGTCGTCGCGATGGAATTCCCCGGCGGTGTCACCGCGACCTTCACCATGACCGCGTTCACCGAGGGCGGCCCCCGCATGACCCGGATCTTCGGCACCCGCGGCGAGTTGCACGGCGACGGCCGGACCGTACGGGTCCACGACTTCCTGACCGGCGGCGAAGAGGAGATCACGCCCCGGCCGCAGGGGACGACGGCCGGGGCCGACGGTCACGGCGGCGGGGACGCGGGGCTCATGGACGCCTTCGTCGAGGCCGTGGCCACCGGAGATCCCACGCCGATCAAGTCCGGCCCGCGCGAATCCCTCGCCGCCCACCTGGCCGTCCTCGCGGCCGAACGCGCACGGCTCAACGGCACCGTCGAAACACTCCCCACCCCGCCCGGACAGCCCGCCCCCTGAACCGGTTCCGGAACGGACCAGGGCGGAACTGCCGCGCTCTCGCCGGGTCTCAAACCCCGGTGCGCGTTTGTACGCGAATGTACGGAAACGCTCCCGCAAGCAGCGAACCGCTGACCGGCCTGGCGCAAACGGACTTCAACCCGTTCGAACCGGACCCTCACACCTCAGTGACGCCGGCTTTCGCGTATGCGGCAGGGTTCGTGGGGGTGGTACTGCTCTCGGCGATCGGCGTGTACCGGCTGGGATACCGGATGAGTGTGGCGGCCCAGACCGTAGCCGGTCTCGCGACACTGGCCTTCTGCGCCGCCGGACTTCAGTGAGGCCCCCTGGTTGCCCGGCAGTTGTCGACGGGAACCCGATTTCTTCCGGTGAATTCCCGGTAGCAGATCGCTGCCGCATGCAGCCGGCCGTGGCCACGAACACGATCGCGGCCGGCACTTCCCGGTCACCATGCCGACGACGGCCACCGCCCTGAGGCCGTACCGGTACCTCCGGCACCACTCGTCGGAACAGCTCCCATAACTCGTCCGGCACCAGCCGCTCAACTGCCCGGGGGGGCGCGGGCCCGGCCGCCGGCTCGGGCACCGGGCCGGTCGTGGAGTCCGGACGGGCCCGGCCCAAGACGGGCTTCCGTAGCCGGACCCGCTTCCTCCCCCGCCCGCCGTTATCGCTACTTGAACAAGCGGTCGGCGCTCGTGGCCATGCGGTGCGTGCCGCTGTGGCGGTTCACCCAGTCGCGGATGAGGTTGATCGCGTTGGCGCACTGCCAGCCGTTGTCGTACTCGTGCTCACCGGTGTAGCTGCCGTAACCCGCGATGATGCCGTCCACCCGGGCGTCCCCCAGCAGCTTGTCGACGTACCAGGGGTCGTTGTACGTGGCCGTCCAGGACAGGGTGGCCGCGAGCCGTCCGGCGGCGCGGTCGGCGGCGCCCTTCTTCAGCTCGGCGCAGGTGTTCCAGGTCGGTTCGGTGCAGTTCCCGAAGCCGTTGGGGAGGTTGGTGTCGCCGTAGTCCATCACCCGCCGGCCCGCCGGGAACCCGGCGCCGGAACGGTTGAAGGCGTCGAGGACCTTGTCGCGCGTCCCCGTCGTCGTGATGCCCTCCAGCTTGCCGAGCTTGCCCTCCAGGCTCTTCCAGCCCCGGCCGCCGACGTCCGGCGTGTTGCCCCCGTGGTACTCGTAGAAGCCGTAGAGCACCTGGATCCCGGCGGCCGTCAGCCGCTGCGCCTTGTCGCGCAGCCCGGCGACGCTGCACGTGCGGTTCGGGGCCTCGCCGCAGTAGTTGGGGTCCTTGATGTCCAGCCAGACCAGCGCCAGCCGGCGCCCGGAGTTGGCGTTGGCGAGGATGCGGTCGATCATGCTGTCGAAGCTGGGGCCCCGCCGGTTCTCACCGGCCGAGGAGCAATCGTGGTAGGCACGCCATTCGTTCGGGTTCCACCAGGCGCAGACGTCGATCTCGATGGCGTTGGCCCCGTGGTTGAGCGCGGCGTCCACGCCTTCCACGGTGTCCACGCGGTGCGCGATGGCATAGATCGCCTGGCGCTGGTCGGCCGCCGTCGCCGGGCTCGTGCCGAGCACGGTGGCACCGATGATTCCGCACAGGGCGGCTAACAGCGCAGTTACCGTGCGCAGACCGGCGGCGCGTCGAGCGGGAGTGGTCAAGGGAGTGGTCAAGGGAAGATCTCCTTCACGGGGGTCGGCTTCCTGAACACTTGAACCATTTGAGTCTGCGGGAACAGGCGTCCCGTCCGCTACCAAAACGGGCACTTCGGGACGCGGGAACGGGAAGGCGGCGTCCGGCCGGCGGGGTACAGGCAGCTTTGGGAACGCGCGTGTCTGGAACACCACGGTGGAACGCTCCCCGGGAAGGGTCCCTTGGAACGGCTTGCGGAACGGCCTGCGGAACGGCCTGCGGAACGGCCGTCCTCGCCCCGTGCGCAGTCGGCGCCGCTCCCCCGCCGGAGCGGGAATTCCCGTGTCAACTCCCGCGCGGCAACGGCAGCCCCGCGAACGCCGCTTGGGCGTGAACGGCCAGGCCGGCATGCCGAGCACCCACACCGCTTCCGGCCGGTGCGGCGCCACCCCGTACAGGGCTTCGGCGAGTTCCGCCGTGGACTGTGGGCCCCGGACCGCCAAGGCGTCAGCACGGCCGTCGGCCGGTGGGCGTACGGGGGTACGGGCGTACGGGCGTACGGGCGTCTCCTCCGGCAGCGGCACCGGCGCGAACGGGGGCGTGCCGCCCGGTCACCGGCCGCCACAACTCGCGCGCGCCGGCACCGACCAGCGCCGCCGACAGCAGCCGTGTCTCCCGGCCCGACGACGGCGCGTCCGACACCGCCGGCTGCAGCGAGCCGCGCACCCGTGTCGGCACGGGCATCCCACAGGCGCGCAGCCGGTGAAGTACCGCCGTAGCGTCCGGCTCCCGGGCGTCCAGCACCAGTGGCGGCCGTACCGGCAAGTCCCCGTCCCGCATCAGCCCGGCGTATGCCTCTACCGCGTACCCCCGGCGTCTCCGGCCGTACGGTGTCCGGAATCACCGCCCGCCGACGCCGTACCGGATCCACCGGCCATACGTCCGACAGCAGCAACCGCCAATCGACAGGCTGCGCTGCGGTGCGGCACCTTCACGCCTGCGGTGCGAGCGTCCGGACGAAACGGTCTGCAGGCGCCCGCCGCATCGGCAGCCGGCCCTAAGGCGAGTTCGGCGCCGCTCCCCCGGCCGGCCCGCCGACGACGTTGCGGATCAACTCACGCCCCCGGGCCCGCAGATATGCCTCCCCGTGCCACCGCCGGTCGCCGCGCGCCAACGTCGCCCGCGCGACTCCGCGCACACCTCGTCCTCGGCCCCGCGAACGACGCCGCGTCGGGCCGCCCGGTCCGCTCCGTACGTGGTCTCACGGCAGCGGCCGCACCACTCATGGGGATCCCTCGCGTGCGCTGTACGAACTCCCGCCCCTGGTCTCCCCGGCGGTGCGCCGGGAACCGGTCGAGGGATGAATGCGGGCGGGTCCCGGGTGTGCGTTGTTCATACCCGGGACCCGCGCCCGCCAGTGGTTTACGCGTGTGCCGCTCGGAGGTGCACTCCCATGGCCTCGGTCAGTTCCACCGCCGTCTTGAGGTCACCCGCCCCCAGCGCGAGGCTGCGTCGCCGCTTGATGTCCCGGCACTCCGCGCACCGCGACGGCCGGTACACCCGCCACGCGTCCTGGTCCGTCGCCGGCCGCACGTCACACGGCAGCGCTTCCCACGCGTCCCCTCCCGTCGGCGGCCGCAACCGCACTCTCCCCTCACCGTTGTCGGTGACCTGCCCGACGCGCTCACGCCGCGCGTCGACCACCAACTCGCCCACGGCGGGCGTCCGCTGGTGGGGTGGGCTGGGTGGCTTGTCCATGCTGGTGTTCCTCTCGCGGGATCTTGCGATTCGATTCCCAGCATCTCCGCGCAGCGGTACCGTGACCAGGAGTAACGGCTGTAGGAAGGCCGCTCCCGTTGTAGGGATGCCCGGCTTCAATGGAGGGGCGAACAACTGTGCCCGCACCAAAGCGGATCGAACCCACCAACTTGAACGAATGGTTCGCAGCGAAGATCCGCGCTCTACGCGACGCGCGCGGCTGGTCTCAGACGGATCTCGGAAATGAGGTGCGGCTTTCCGGGAGCCGGATCGCGCAGTTCGAGCGGGCGGAGGACGCGCCGCCGAGAGACATCACGGAGTTGCTGGACAAGGCCTTGGGTGCGGGCGGTCTCCTGGTGGAGATGCGGCCGTTTCTGGCCCGAAGCTGGGACAAAAAGTGGCCGGAGGACATCGACGGCATCGAGGGCCAGGCCACGCGAATCCAGCTGTACACCCATGTGATCCCCGGGTACTTCCAGACGAAGGAGTACGCGACAGCCCTACTCCAAGCCGGGGTCCCCTTCTTCGGTGGGGACCTGGACGAGAAAGTCGGCGTTCGCCTCGCTCGGCGGAGGGTTATCGACGGCCCCTACTATCCGTGGGTACGATGTGTTCTGGACGAATCAGCCCTTTACCGGGCCGTCTGCCCAAAACAGGTCATGCGTGACCAGCTTGTGAGCCTGCTGGAGGAGTGTCACCGCGCTCGCGTGGCGGTACAGGTGCTGCCATTCTCGGCCAACCGCGCAGTCGTTCCGGGTCTGGCCTGGGCTACCATCTGGACACTTGCCGACGGACGCACCGTCGTGTACCAGGAATCTATGAACAGCGGGTCTTTCGTGACGAAACCTCGCGAGATCGCGCTCTACGTCAACCTCTACGACCAGTTGCATGCGGACGCCCTGTCCCCCGAAGAGTCAAAGCGCTTCATTCACAGGGTGCTTGAGGACAGATATTCATGATCTGGCGCAAGAGCACGCATAGTGCAACCTCCAATGACTGCCTAGAGGTGACTGATGACGAGCCCGACGCCATACACATACGCGACAGCAAGCACCCCGACGAGCCGTCACTGATCCTCACCACGGCCCCCGCCGCCTGGTCGGCCTTCCTCGCCGCCCTCAGAGCCGGCGGCCTCGGTTCCTGACCGCCGGCGACCCGGGGGGCCGCCGGCCGGCCTCAGCGTGCGGCGCCGCGGGAGGCGAAGTAGCGCCAGCCGAACCAGAGCGTCCCCAGCACGCCCACCGCCGTGCCCACCCAGCACGCGGCCAGCGCCCAAGTGGCGAGGGGCCGGGTCATCCACAGGAGGCTCACCGCGACCAGGGCCAGGGAGAGCAGCAGCCGCTCGCCCTGGCCCCGGGCGCGGCGGCCGGTCAATCCCTGGTGTTGCCGCACGTGTACGTTACGCCCTTCATTTTGATGTCCCGGTAACCGATCGGCATGACGATGTTGTGCCGCACGGCCGCGTCAAGGGGCGCGAAGTCGGTGCCGCCACCGCCACCGCCACCCTTCTTCCGGCAGTAATAGCCAAGCGCTTCGAGCTTTTTGAGGTCGCTCTTCGCCTGGTAGTTCTTGTAGGACTTAATCATGGCCGCGCGCTTCTCGGCGGGCGTGGCGTTTTTGGCCTTTGTGTACGCGTAGCATCCGATGCTGGCCCCGATGCCCACCCAGGAGGCGCCCTTGGCCAGGGCCTTGGAGAGGCCGGCGGCGCCGCTGCCGATGCCCAGGACGGCGCAGATCTCGTCGGCTCCGGCGGTGGCGACGCCCATGTCCGCCGCCTTCGGCGCGGACGCGGGTATCACATTTCTTTCGCTCTTCGGGGAGTCGGCCTGCGCCGCCTGAATACCGATGCCGAACAGTGCACCGGTCATGGCGAACGTCATCGCGGCGGATATTCCTTTGTTGCGCACGCTCACAGGGTCGCCCCTCCGATAAACAAGGCAATATCTTGATCTTTTCGCGGGCGACGCTACCAGCGGTGATCTACGCACGCAATGGTGGGCTTCCCGGAATGAGGTTTTCTTTACGGCGCCTGCCGCAGAACCGGAAGAATCTCGCGCAATTCCGTAGTCTTCCGCAAAACTCCCGTAGAACGGGCATCCGGGCCGCTTCCGCGAGTGTGGGGATACGCCCGGTGGGCGACGCCCGGCAGGACGCGGACAGCGTCGACCTGACGTCGCCCGCGCAACCCCGTTCCTGTCGGCTCCGCCCTCGTCGCCGGAAGGGCGTTCGTCGTGGTCGTGTCGGCCCGGTACGCCGTAGGTGGTCTCGACGGTATCGCCCTTGCGACCGCGCCCTTCCCGCTCGTCGGCACCACCGGCCCCGCCCCGGCCTCCGGGTGCGAGGCGCCCGTATGCGCCCGGCCCGGCTGGTGCCAGTTCCGCCGTTGCAGCCGCCACCACCACCGATCCCCCGCTGCCCGCCCGCGCCCTTCGGTGCAGAAGAGTGCCGACACCCACCGCTTGCCCCGGGAGCCGATCCGCGCTCGGCGTGACGAACCAAGTCGACCTTGGCCACTGCGGAAGAGAAGAGGGGCGAGTGCGTGACGCTCCGGGGGGGGCCGGTGGCGCTGCCCACCGTCACCATCCCGGAACGTGACAGCGCACCCGCAAGCGCCTCGGCAGGCGAGGGCCGCGTGCCCGGCGGCGGCAGCACCCGGGGCGGTGTCGGCCGAAGACTCCGCACCGAACATTCGCACAGGGAGATTCCGCACCGCCCCCTCCTCCCCCCACCGGCAACCTCACTCCACGACCGAGCCGTCATCAAGGACGTGAGCCGACGACCACTCCTCTTCCTCGACGTTGACGGACCGCTGAACCCCTACGCCGCACAGCCGGAGAGACGCCCCGAGGGCTACACCACCCTGAGAGTGCCCCGAGAGGCCGTAGCGGGCCGGCATGAACTCCTTTCCCGTAGCAGCACGTTGCGGCTGTGGCTCAACCCCGAGCACGGGCGAGCCCTGCTCCGACTCGGCTACGAGCTGTGCTGGGCCACGACCTGGACGGCGCACGCCAACCGGTGGATCGCGCCGGTGCTCGGCCTGCCCGAGCTACCCTTCGTCGACTTCAGGGCGGCGCTGTTCCGGGAACGACCCGACGGCGTGCACTGGAAAACCGCTCCCCTGGTGGAGTACGCCGACGGCCGTCCTTTTGCATGGGTCGACGACGAACAGAGCGACCACGACGAGGCGTACGTGACCGCCCACCACCCCGCCCGGGCACTCCTGCACCACGTCAACCCCCGTATCGGCCTGCGCGGCCCCGACTTCCGCGCCCTCGCCGACTTCGCTCGCGCCGCGGGCGGAACGGACGAGGACGCGAGGTGAGCGGAATGCCCCGGCCCGCCCGACAAGTGACGTCCACGTGCCAGGAGACAGCGGAGCAGCAGGCGGTCGTCGTCCACCTCCTGCTCCACCACATCCACGCGCCGCTCGCCGGCAACCTGCACCTCCGAGGAGTGCTGCCGGTACCGCCGCCGGCCGAGGCGATCCGTTTCGCCGTAGGGCGCGCGGGAACCCACGCGGCCGACGGACCGATCGTGTACGAACTCCCGCTCCGCACAGGCGAAGGCCCCCTGACCGCCTACGACGCCATCGGCATTCTGCGCACGCTGCTGACGGGCACCCGCTTCCACCCGAGTGACCGTGTAGGCACCGTGATGGGCATGAAACTCGTCAGGGTGGACCCGGCAGCCGTGGAACAGGCCGCCGAGACGGAGGACGACACCGCGCTGCGCGTCCTTCGTACCCTTGTGGGCCCTGCGGCCCTACCCGGATCCGTACCCGGTCCTGGCTCCGGAGAGCACCCGGACCTGCGCCTCCGCGGCTTCCTCTTCACCGGCCGGGACCGGCTCCGTCTCTACCTCGACGCCGCCGAAGCCCCCGTCGCCGCCGGCGCCACCGACGCGCCCGGCAGGCCCCTGGCCGCCGAGATCCGTCTCACCGGAGCCGTCACCGCCCTGCTCGCGGCCCTGCCGTCCTTGCTCAGGGAGGACGAACGCGGCGCGCCGGACGCGGCCGATCCGCACTGCTCCCGGGTGGTCGACCTCACCCACTGGTGAGGGCCGTGCCCCTCCCGATATCGCACGGGGTGCGCTTCCCGGCGGAGGCCGGACCTGCCTCAAGGGATCCGCCGGAGACGCCGGGCGCGAGGAAGCCTCTCGGAGGGGACGTCCGGCGCTCAGCCGGCGGGCGTCCCGTCCGAGCTGCCTCGTCGGGGAGCGCTGTTCCAGGGAGATGTCGGTACCCCAGGCCCTGTGGTGGTACGCCGGGGAGAAACCGGCGTGGGTGAGGGCCTGTTCCTGGCTGCGGCCCGGCGGGTGTCGGCGGAGAAGGGGGTTGCAGGTGATGTGCCAGACGCGGCGGGTGCGGTTCAGGCGCTCGCTCAGGAGGACCGGGCAGGCGGTCCAAGGCGCCGAGCCCGGCGGCCGTCCGGGCCTTGCCGAGGTCGGGGCGCCGGTGAGGAGGAGGGCGGCCCCGGGAGCGTCGTCCAGGCGCAGGGTCCCGCACCCACAGGGGGTGACGGTGGCGGCCGTCGCGAGCAGCAGGGCCAGGGCAGGCAGGGCAGAGCAGCAGGTAGCGGTAGGCGAAGAGGGACTGGGCGAGCGAGGCCAACCCAGGAGCAGCCTGGCAGGGCACGCCCGTTGACGACGCGAGGGGTGGGGGCCCTGCGCCGGCGGACCGCGAGGAGAGTGAGCGCGGCCAGGCCTTGTCCGGCGGGTCATGAGAACGCCCTGTCGGCGGTACTGGATGCCGAGCGGTGATCTCACCCGCGTGCGACGGGAGGGGAGAGGTCCTTTCGCCGGGAAATCCGCCGCGGCCTCCCTCCTCCTGTGGGTTCCGTGTGCGCCATCGAGCCAGGGACGGTGCTGGAGGTCGCTGCGGTACTTCGCATTCCGGCCCGAGGCCGACGGGTGTCCGAGACAAGGTGGGGATCTTGGTGGCAGGTGCGTCGGAGAAGGCAGGAGTGAAGAGGGGCTGATGGATGGGGCGGGACGTGTCGTAGTGGTCAGCGGTGGCGGCACCGGCATCGGCCGGGCCGTCGCCGAGCGGTTCGCTCGGCAGGGCGACAAGGTCACTGTTCTGGGGCGGCGGGCGGAGGTCCTGCGTGCGGCAGTACGAGAGATCGAGGGTGCTCATCCCGTGCGGGCCGTTGCGGTGGACCTGTCGGTGCCGGAGGAGGTCGAGCGGGCGCTGGACGACCTTCCGGCGGACGTCGATGTGCTGGTGAACAACGCGGACGGCCGGGGTGGGCCCGCGCAGGACGGGAGCCTGAAGGCGGTTGCCGAGCGGTGGCGGCGGGTCTTCGACGGCAACGTCCCGCCGGCGGTCCTGCTCACCGAGGCATTGCTGCCGCGTCTGGCACGGCCCGGCGGCCGGTGGTGACCATCGGCTCCGTTGCCGCCCTGCGGGGCAACGGAGCCTACGGAGCCGCCAAGGCGGCCCTGCTGGCATGGAACCACACGCTCGCGCGGCAGTTGGGGCCGCATGGTGCGACGGCCAATGTCGTGGTGCCCGGGTTCGTCGCCGGCACCGAGTTCTTCGGCACACCCGCCGACGAGGAGGAACTTGCCAGGCGCCGGGACCAGACCCTGATCGGCAGAGTGGGCGAGCCCATGGACATCGCCGCGGCCGTCGCCTTCCTGGCCCCCCCCGAAGCCGGCGACATCACAGGCGAGTTCCTCAACAGCAACGGCGGTGCTGTGCTGGGGCGGTGACCGCGTCGCCCGGCCGTCGGACCGGGTGTGCAACGAGTCACGAGCGGAGCCAGAGGCGCACGGCGGCAACAGTGACGGTGCCGTGGAAGTCATACGCTCGCTTGTCACAGCATGTGGCTACGGCCCTGTGGCCCTTGAGGGCATCGATGGTTCGCTCGACTTCGTTGCGGCGCCTGTACGTCGTGTGGCCGAAGCCGGTGGGTCGGCCGCCCGCGCTGCCTCGGCGCCGGCGGTTGGCCCGCTGGGCGCCGGCCCGCCAGGACCGCCGCGCACCTGGCCCTCCGGCGCCCCGGCCGCCGCGTCGGGAGCAGGGAGCCCCCCCGCCGGGCGGCGGCCCCACCGCGCCTCCAAGCGCCAGGCGCGCCCCGGCCCCCGGCACCACTCCCCTGACCAGCGAGAATGTCCGGCATGAACGACGAGCTCACCGCCGCGGCCCTTACCCGACTCGCAGGACACCGGCAGCGGTTCGACGCCCGGTTCGCGGCGTACTTCGACGCGCTGGCGGCGGACGTCGGCGCGCCGCCGGTGAGCCGGTTCACTCCGCGTGCCCTCGAACTCCTCCGTGATCTCTCCTTGCGCGGCGGGAAGCGGCTGCGGGTGGCGCTGTTGCACGAGGGGGCGCGGCTGGTGACTCCGGACGACGACGTTCCGGGGCTGGCGGAAGCGGCGTTGAGCATCGAACTGCTCCAGACGCACGGCCTCGTCCACGACGACATCATCGACGACGCGCCGACGCGCCGCGGCGGACCGTCGACGTACTACGCCTACCGCCACGACTTCCCGGAGCACGAGCGGACGGCCCTCGGACTGGCGTTGCTCGCGGGGGACCTCGCCGCCTTCCTGTCCGTACGGGTGCTGCTGGACGCGCCCGTCCCGGCGGAGCTGCGGCAGGCGCTGCTGGATGTGCAGACGCGTGCGGCGGCGGACACGGTCGTCGGCCAGGTGATGGACCTGGAACGGGACTTCCCGCCCCCTCCCCTCTCCCGGCCCGGCGCCGACGTACCGGACGTCACCGACCTCCTGGACACGGTCACCGACTACAAGAGCACCCGCTACTCGATCCTCGCGCCCCTGCGGATGGGCCTCCTGGTCGCGGGCGAGGACCTCGCGGCGCACGACGAGCGGCTGCGCCGGTACGCGGCCCCGGTCGGCGTCCTCGGGCAGCTCCGCGACGACTACCTGGACCTCTTCGGGGACGAGGAGACCGTCGGCAAGCCTTCCGGCTCGGACCTCCGCGCGGGGCGCCGCAGTTACGTACTGCACGCGACTCTGGCGGCGGCCACCGGACGGGAGCGGGCGGTGGTCGAACAGGCCCTGGGCGACCCGGACTGCCCGGACGCGGCCGTCGGCCGCGTCCGGGACATCGCCCGCCGCCACGGCGTCGACACCCGCGTCCGCTCGGACCTGCGCCGGCTCGCGGAGACGGCGTCCGCCGAGGCGGCGGGCTGGCGGACGCGGTGGCGGGCGGAGGCCGTGGACTTCTTCGAGCACCTTCCCCGGTGGGCGGCGGAACGGGCGCTCTGAGTGCCTGTCGGAACCTCCCGGGCGAGGCGGTGAGGGGGGCGAGGGGGTGAGGGTGCTGGATGCTGTCGGCTGTCGCGACGGCTCCCGCCGCGGACGCGATCAGCAGTTGCGGACGTACCAGACGGGCGTCCAGTCGTAGCTGGAGGCGGCGGAGTAGGCGCCGGGCGTGGTGTAGACGACGTTCTTGTTCTGGTCCAGGAACTGGGCGCGGGTACCCGGGCTCTGGTTGTTGATCCAGGAGCCGTACCCCTCCCAGTTCGACAGCGCGTAGGTGTCGCACCGATAGATGTTGAACTGGGTGCCGGTGAAGTCGGGCCCGGTGAACAGACAGAGGTTCTGGGACGGACAGTCGGCGGCGGCCGCCGGGGTGGCGGCCAGGCCCAGCAACGTTGCGGCGACGAGCGTGACGGCCGCGAACAGGGCCGTGACCGGCCTCCGCGAGGCGGCCTTGCCGCGCCCTCTGTCGGAGTGCCTGGACCGCTGCCCTGGTGTTGTACGGGCGGTGGATGTCGAGCCTGTGGCGGTGCGTCGCACGATGTCCTCCTTCATCGAAGGGAACGGCCGGCCCGCGTCGACATGACGTCGGGATCCAAGGACAGGACAGCAGGGACCTCACGGTCATGTCCCCGACATCCCGCCCATTCACCCGTTAGGGGCTGGGGATCCCTCTGCCCAGGCAGCACACGACGCGCCCGTGAGGAAGGAGCGAGGGGAGGGCCCCTGGGGAACCACGGTCCTCCCACAGGCGCTGAGGCCGCGCCCGGGGTGGCCGCCCGTCCGCCCGCTCAGCGCTCCTTCTGCGCCAGCCGCAGCAGGTGGTCGGCCAGCGCCTGGCCGCCCACCGGGTCGCGGCTGATCAGCAGGACCGTGTCGTCGCCCGCGATCGTGCCGATGATCTCGTGAACGCCCGCCTGGTCGATGGCGGAGGCGAAGAACTGGGCGGCGCCCGGCGGAGTGCGGAGGACGACGAGGTTGGCGGACGCCTCGGCGGAGATGAGGAGCTCGGCGGCCAGGCGGCCCATGCGGGCCTCGGTGGCGGACTCGCCGAGGGGCGCGCGGGGGGTGCGGTCGCCGCCCTCGCCCGGGACGGCGTAGATGAGCTCGCCTCCCGTGTTGCGGATCTTGACGGCGCCCAGTTCGTCGAGGTCGCGGGAGAGGGTGGCCTGGGTGACGGACAGGCCGTCGTCCGCGAGCAGCCGGGCGAGCTGGCTCTGGGAGCGGACGGCCTGCCGGCTGAGGATGTCCACGATCCGGCGGTGGCGTGCGGTGCGGGTCTGCGGCACGGCCTGTCCGCCCTGGGCCGGCTCGGTCTCCTGCGCCTCGGTCATCGTCTCGTCAGTCTCCGGATCGTGGTTCTCCTGAGCCCCCCGTCAGGGCTGCGGCGGCGCCCCTGCCTCGGCGGCGGCAGCGGCCACAGCGTCGAGGACGCCGGGGAGCACCCGGAGGAACGTCTCCGCCTCATCTTCCGTGATGATCAGCGGAGGAGCCAGCCGCACCACGTCGGGCGCGACCGCGTTCACCAGGAGACCGGCTTCCTGAGCTGCCCGCTGCACGTCCGGTGCGAGGGGCTTGGAAAGGACAATACCCAGCAGCAGGCCCGCGCCACGGACGTGGTCGACGAGCGGGTGGCCGAGCGCGGCGATCCCGTCACGGAGCAGGGCCCCCGTCCGCCCGGCGCGCGCGGGGACGTCCTCGGCGGCCAGGGTGTCGAGGACGGCGAGCGCGGCGGCGCAGGCGACCGGGTTGCCGCCGAACGTCGAGCCGTGCTGACCGGGGGTCAGCAGGCCCGCCGCGTCGCCGAAGGCGAGGGTGGCACCGATGGGCAGGCCGCCGCCGAGGCCCTTCGCGAGGGTGACGACGTCGGGCTCGACGCCCTGGGCGAGGCACTCGAACCAGTGGCCCGTGCGTCCGATACCTGTCTGGATCTCGTCCAGGACGAGCAGGGTGCCCGTGGCCCGGGTGATCTCGCGGGCCGCCGCGAGGTAGCCGGCGGGCGGGACGACGACGCCGTTCTCGCCCTGCACCGGTTCGAGGACGACGAGGGCGGTGTCCGTGGTGACGGCGGCGCGGAGGGCGTCGGGGTCGCCGTAGGGGACGTGGGTGACGTCACCGGGGAGCGGGAGGAAGGGTTCCTGTTTGGCCGACTGGCCGGTGAGGGCGAGGGCGCCGATGGTGCGGCCGTGGAAACCGCCCTGGGCGGCGACCATGTGCGGACGGCCCGTCCGCCGTCCGATCTTGAACGCGGCCTCCACGGCCTCCGCGCCCGAGTTGGAGAAGTAGACGCGGCCCGGGCGCCCGGAGAGCTCCAGCAGCCGCTCGGCGAGGCGGACGGTGGGCTCGGCGGTGAAGAGGTTCGAGACGTGACCGAGGGTGGCGATCTGCTCGGAGACCGCCCGGACGACGGCGGGGTGGGCGTGGCCGAGGGCGTTGACGGCGATACCGCCGACGAAGTCGAGGTACGCCTTGCCGTCGGCGTCCCAGACGGTGCTTCCCGCTCCGCGTACGAGGGGGATGCGCGGGGTGCCGTAGTTGTCCATCAGGGCGTGCTGCCAGCGGCGGGTGAGGGCGGCGTTGTTCGTTTCGGCGGAGATGCTTGGGCCCGAGGAGATGCTTGGGCCGGCGGAGCTGCTCGTGTCGGTCGCCTTGTCGGTCGCGGTCGTCTTGTTCTTCGCGGTCGCCTTGTTCTTCGCGGTCGCCTTGTTCTTCGCGGTCGCGTCGGTTGCGTCGGTCATCGCAGGCTCGCCCGTCGTCTCGGTGGCGTCGGTCATGAGGGATTCCCGTTCCCGGTCCGCGCGGACCGGTCGGTGCCGGGGGCGTCGGACGCGTCACGGACGTCCGGCGTACCTTGCGCGCCCGGCGCGTCCTCCACCTCCCGCGCGCCCCGCCCGTCCCGCGCGCCCCGCCCGTCCGGCGCGTCCGGCGCGTCCGGGACGACCATCGTGCCGATGCCCTCGTCCGTGAAGATCTCCAGCAGGATGGAGTGCTGCACCCGCCCGTCGATGACACGGGCGTTGGCGACTCCGTTGCGGACCGCGTACAGGCAGCCCTCCATCTTCGGCACCATGCCGCTCGACAACTCCGGAAGCAGCTCTTCCAGCTCGGTCGCGGTGAGGCGGCTGATGACGTCGTCGCTGTGCGGCCAGTCCGCGTAGAGCCCCTCGACGTCGGTGAGGACCATCAGCGTCTCGGCGCCGAGGGCGGCGGCGAGCGCGGCGGCGGCCGTGTCGGCGTTGACGTTGTAGACGTGCCCGTCCTCGGCGCTGCGGGCGATCGAGGAGACGACGGGGATACGGCCGTTGTCGAGCAGGGCCTGGACGGCACCGGTGTCGATGGCGGTGATCTCGCCGACGCGGCCGAGGTCGACGCGTTCGCCGTCGATGCGGGCGTAGTGCCGCGTGGCGGTCATGGTGTGGGCGTCCTCGCCGGTGAGGCCGACGGCGAGGGGGCCGTGCCGGTTGAGGAGGCCGACGAGTTCGCGCTGGACCTGGCCGGCGAGGACCATCCGTACGACGTCCATCGCCTCGGGCGTGGTGACCCGCAGCCCCGCCTTGAACTCCGAGGCGATGCCGAACCGGTCGAGCTGCGCGCTGATCTGCGGCCCGCCGCCGTGCACGACGACCGGCCGCAGCCCCGCGTGCCGGAGGAAGACGACGTCTTGGGCGAAGGCGGCCTTCAACTCGTCGTCCACCATGGCGTTTCCGCCGAACTTGATGACGACCGTCTTGCCGTGGTGCCGCGTCAGCCAGGGCAGCGCCTCGACGAGGATGCGGGCCTTGGGGAGGGCGGTGTGTTTGCGGGTGCCGCCGCTGGTGGTCGTGGTGCTCATGAGGAGTAGGCGCTGTTCTCGTGGACGTAGTCGGCGGTGAGGTCGTTGGCCCAGATGACGGCGGATTCGTCGCCTTCGGCCAGGTCGGCGGTGATGCGTACTTCGCGGTAGCGCATGTCGACGAGGTCGCGGTCGTCGCCGACAGAGCCGTTGCGGCAGACCCACACATCGTTGATCGCCACGTTCAGCCGGTCGGGATCGAAAGCGGCGGAGGTCGTACCGATCGCCGACAACACCCGCCCCCAGTTCGGATCCTCCCCGTGAATGGCGCACTTGAGGAGATTGTTGCGCGCGATGGACCGCCCCACCTCCACCGCGTCCTCCTCACTGGCCGCGTTGACCACCTCGATACGGATGTCCTTGCTCGCCCCCTCCGCATCCCCGATCAACTGCCGCGCCAGATCGTCACACACCTCCCGCACCGCCCCCGCGAACTCCTCCGCGTCCGGAACGATCCCCGACGCGGCCGAAGACAGCAGCAGAACGGTGTCATTGGTGGACATACACCCGTCGGAGTCGACCCGGTCGAACGTCGTCCGCACCGCGCCCCGCAACGCCTCGTCCAGACCGGGAGCATCGACGTCGGCGTCCGTGGTCAGCACCACGAGCATGGTCGCCAGCCCCGGCGCGAGCATCCCCGCACCCTTGGCCATCCCCCCGACCACCCAACCGTCCCGCTCGGCCACGGCCGTCTTGTGCACCGTGTCCGTCGTCTTGATCGCGATGGCCGCCTTCTCACCGCCATGGGCGGACAGGTTGGCCACGGCCTTGTCGATGCCGGACAGGAGCTTGTCCATGGGCAGCCGGACGCCGATGAGACCGGTGGAGGCCACGGCGACCTCGCCGGCGCCGCAACCCAGCGCTTCCGCGGCCTTCTCCGCCGTCGCGTGGGTGTCCTGGAAGCCTTCGGGGCCGGTGCAGGCATTGGCGCCACCGGAGTTCAGGACGACCGCCGCCACCTCACCGGACCTCAGCACCCGCTGCGACCACAGCACCGGAGCAGCCTTGACCCGATTGGAGGTGAACACCCCCGCCGCCGCCCGCGAGGGCCCCTCATTGACCACCAACGCCACATCCGGCGCGCCGCTGTCCTTGATCCCCGCGGCCACTCCGGCCGCCGTGAACCCTTTCGCCGCCGTCACACTCACGGAGCCACCCCTGTCGTGGAAAGTCCCAGCTCCTCGGCCAGCCCGAGGGCGATGTTCATGCTCTGCACCGCGCCGCCGGCCGTGCCCTTGGTCAGATTGTCGATCGCGCTGACCGCGATCACCCGGTCCGCCGCCTCATCCACGGCGACCTGCACCTGAACGGCGTTCGAACCGATCACCGCCCCCGTCGAAGGCCAGCATCCCTGCGGCAGCAACCGCACGAACGGCTCCCCCTCGTACGCCTTCTCGTACGCCTCGCGCACCGCCCCCGCCGAAACCCCGGGGCGGATGCGGGCGCTACAGGTGGCCAGAATCCCGCGCGGCATCGGCGCCAGCACCGGAGTGAACGACACCCTCACCGC